>JAENWH010000248.1 GCA_016650135.1 Peptostreptococcaceae bacterium | reverse complement strand
TAGTTCTATAAGAAATGTTTAGAGAAATCCCTTCACATAACCTATCACAAGAATTATACCTTTTCAAATTCGGCTCGTCAACAAAAAGCAATAAATGTAACATAACTGTAACACATTCGTTTTCACGCGTTTTTTCTTGTTTTCAAGCCTCTTTTTAAAGGTATATATAATATGAAGTTATTATATCACTCTAACCAAAAAAGTCTATTACACTCATATTACAAATTTGTTAAGAAATGGCTTCCAAAAATTTGTTTGTTCCCGCTTTGATTTTTAAGCCAGATTCCTAAGTCTGGTTTATTAAATCCGCGCGCAATAAGTACCTGAAGCGCAAGGCGCCGAAAGGCCGGGGTCGCAAGACCCCGGCCTTTCGGCGCCTCGGGTAGTTACTTCTGGAAATCATATGAAACTATTACTTCCAGATATCGAATATAATCAGCTAGGATATATATCCTATTTCTCTACCAAGTCCGTACTTTTGTTTTCTAAGCGCAATACTCTATTATCTTCTGTCCTCGGAAAAAAGAAAAGAGAAATAATAAGATTTGTATATAATGGTAGAAAGCTATAGAAAAACCGCCAAGATAAACTTGACGGGATCTTTCTATAGCTTAAATTGTTTAGATTTGCGAGATGATGTCTATAAATCCTATAATCTCAAACAATCCATTATTTTAATAAACTCTTCTTGTTCTTTTTTTGATATAGGGCTAATAGATCTTGTAATAAGCTTTTCCAATTTATCATTTTTGCACATATATGAGTCATGACAAGCTTCTATCATTTCTTCTCCAGTAATACCAATAAAATCAATACTATATCCAGAAACATTGGCCAGATTTTCAATAAATATTCTTTGCACCCGACCATTCCCATCTCTAAATGGATGCATCATATTTATTTCACCAAAGTAGTCTGCCATTCTCGCTACATAATCTTGGAAAGGTGTATCTATAAGATAATTCTCCTTCGTGAACCCTCCCCTCCTAAGCGGCCCATGGCCGTTATAGAAGGGGCTTCCCTACCTTTAGAGCAAGGACTTCTCTTCTACTAAATAGAAGTATCTTAGCCTACAAATGTTGCCATTTGTGTAGTCGCCTGCAAGCAGACAGTTAAGCCACAATACTTTTTAAAGTAGATAGAGTGCACTGGGTTCTTCGTGCAAGAGCAGGAACTTTTGCCTGCAATTGCAACCATTCCGTTTCCGGAATGGTTTTTTCTATTTTACGGATAAAATACCGTGCACCAATATTATAAGAGGCGCTTAAGTCACAATTGTACTGTTTTCCAGAAGTGAAAGTACAAAGGGAATAATTTTTACTATTTCGGCTCACTTTGCCACTACCATCAAATGCTAAAATACTAGTGTTTCTAGCACTAACACGGGAAATTCGAATACCCTTGCTGTGAGCCTTCGCTTCCACCTTGTTATAAATAGTTCTTTTTGCCCACATCTGCAATTTAAGTGCGATACTTTTAGGTTTTTTCCCTTTAAAATTAAGGTACTCAAATACAATAGTATCAACATTTTGCTCTTCAGCAAAAGCTACGATACGGTTAACCGTATCGTTTGTTATAAAAGTGTTGTACCCATTGATCTTGGCCCAAAGTTTTGGCATTTCATTTCTTCCAGATTGTCTGCATTTTAATTTATATCTCTTAAGCAGCGTATTCATACGGTCTTTTTCTATCGGCTGGTTGATAAACTTCTTAGCCGTGACAGTTCCGCTTTGGTTAATAACGCTGCAAACAGCAGTAGTATTTAGTCCAAGGTCAATAGATAAAATTGTTTCTCTATTTGCCTCTCGTTTTTTAAGTTTTATTGTGCTTTGAAATAAAAACTGCAAGTAGTACTTTCGTCCACTTTTAACTAAAAGTGGACAAGCTTCTTTTGTATTCATACAGTTTTTACTAATATAATCAATATCACTTTTTCTCATCTTAACGGGAAACCAAACCCAATCGTTATTTTTATAAACTTTGATTAAAACTTCATAATCACTAAGTCTGAGATACATATTGCCATTAAATAACGCTGGGCATTTGAAATGCCTTAAACTAAGTGCTGGCTTCCCTTTTCTAAAACGTTTTCCATTTGAAATAGCCTCATACTTTTCATCTTCATAGTTGGCAAGGTTACTTCGGTACGAAGAAACGATGCCGAGGGCATCGGAAATCGCAGATCTTCTAAGATAGCATGGGAACTTATAAAATTTTTGATTAAAGTCATATAGAGCATTATTTTTCTTTGTAGAGTGAATTAACTTTTCTACGTAGTTGTTCTTTTCTTTTGCTTTTAAAACGTTAATATCGCTATAATTTTGCTCAATAACGGGGATTAAATAAGAAACAGCCCTTCTGTAGATACTTACAGTATCAAGAAGAGCTATGCTCGCCGTATTTAATATTTTAGCTTGGTAACTTCGTTTAACGTTTATTTTAATTCACCCCTTTACAAATTAATACCTTATATGATATATTATACACGAAATCTATTTAGTTGTCAAAGAAAAGGAGTTATTATGAAGCCGCAATATAGAACGAATAGACATAGTTGTTATAGGTTAACTTATCATTTAGTTGTAATTACTAAATATAGACATAAATGTATCAATAAAGAAGTACTTGATTCTTTAAAAGATATTGTTAAAAACATATTTGAGGTTAAGTACAATTGTACTATTTTAGAGATAAACGGCGAAGCCGATCATCTCCATATCTTGTTTGAGGCTCCGCCTCAGGTGCAGCTATCTAAACTTGTTAATAGTTTTAAAACAGTGAGCAGCAGGCTAACCAGAAAAAACTTTGCGGAGCATCTTGCCCCTTTTTATTGGAAGCCATATTTTTGGAGCCAAAGTTATTTAATATTAAGCACTGGTGGCGCACCAATTAGTATAATTAAAGAATATATTAAGAACCAGTCTACTCCGGTGGAGTAGAGAAAAACTAACCCCTCCTAAATCAATAGATTATAGAAGGGGAATGCGTTTTCCTAAGTTCGTTCAATTTATTAAATATGTCAGCAGCAAAACTCTCAATATTTTGCCAAGGACAAAACTTATTCCCTTTAGAAATATCAACTGTCCGCAATTGACCTGCCCAACTATAAATATCTTGGAACATAAGCCTATGTATATCTCTTAAATATTTCAAATCGAAACACCCTGGCAATGGATTTTCTTGCAATTCCAAAATAGTAATCGACGTTATATCTCTTTCGGCATTATAAAATTTATCAGGCTCTTTGATTTCTAATTTATTAATTAGGACATCCGTTTGAGGATAGCAATATTTGCTATCCTCAAACTCATAATTATAAATATCTTTCATGAGATTTGGCTTGTGGCGCTCTGGTATGCTTTTCAATTAGGTACTCTTTGGCAGCTTTAAATGAGGTTTTACCGGTCAAGCAGTCTCGCAATTGCTGTTTGTTTGCTTTGGTAAGTGGCATATTTTCCATAGACATTGTTGCATTTACTCTATTTATTTTATCATCTATTGATTTCATTGTTTACCTCCTTATATACTTTATTACTACATTTATATTATACCCTAAAATGTTACATTCCTCAAAATATTTTGACGCTTATAATCTTTATAATCAATCGTATATCTCGCCACTTTTACAAGAGATGCAAGGTTTGCTGATTTAATCGGACGGCGCATGTTTTTAATCAAAAAATCAATGAAGTTAATTTATAAACAACGTCATTTTCCGCAATGCTTCCATAATATCTTCATATGATATTGTCTCTGCATATCCATTGTTTTGAGAATATTTCTCCCATCGTACTTTCAGTTATTGGCTTTTGGAAATTTCGTCAATGCTTTTTTCAATATTCTCAAAAATATGAGTTGTCGCTCTCTTCGCTACTGTCTTCCTAACTGCATCATTAAAAATTTC
>JAENWH010000189.1 GCA_016650135.1 Peptostreptococcaceae bacterium | reverse complement strand
GAAAATGGAGCTGGCAAAAGTACGCTGATGAATATGCTTTCAGGAATTTACAGCCCAGATGGCGGTTCGATTTCTATTTATGGAAAAGAGGTTAGATTTTCATCACCAAAGGACTCGATTCGAATGGGAATAGGTATGATACATCAGCATTTTAAACTGGTTGATGTACTGACGGCCAAGGAAAATATTATACTTGGACAAAAGGGTGGGTTTTTCTTAAAGGGAAAAGAACTGACAAAAAAGGTAAGAAAAATATCAGATAATTACGGTCTTGATATTGATCCGGACAAAAAAGTTTATGACATGTCAGTAGGAGAAAAACAGACACTGGAAATCATAAAAGTGCTTTTCAGGGGAGCGAAGATATTAATATTAGATGAGCCAACGGCAGTACTGACGCCTCAGGAAATCAAGAGGCTATTTAAAATACTGAATAATATGAAAGATAAAGGCTGTGCGGTTGTTATCATTACGCATAAATTAAACGAAGTAATGGAAATAAGCGACAGGGTAACAGTTCTAAGAAAAGGAAATTCAATAGGAACAGTGGAAACGGCAAAAGTGGACATTTCTAATCTGATTGAAATGATGGTAGGGAAAAAGGTAGATCTTGCCATCAAAAAAGAAATCTATGAAAATAAAATTCCACTTCTTGATGTGGATAATGTGTCGGTTACAGATAAAGATAAAAAATCGGCCATCGATCAGTTGAGCTTTACCTTATACGGAGGTGAAATCCTTGGAGTTGCAGGAGTTGCCGGGAGCGGGCAAAAGGAACTTTGCGAAACTATTGCGGGCTTGACACATGCGAATAAAGGAAGAATATTTTTTGACGGTGGTAATATAGTGGGTAAAACGCCAAGGGATATTATACGGCTTGGTATACGAATGGGATTTATTCCTGAAGATCGGCTTGGTATGGGATTGGTTGGGAGTATGGATATTGTTCACAATCTTATACTGAAGGATTACCAGAGCCAGCCGGGCATATTTTTAAAAAGAGGTCCATGTATTGAGAAAGCCAATAAAATCGTTAAAAGACTGGATATTTCCACGCCGGATATTTATACACCCGTGAAAAAACTTTCCGGGGGCAATATCCAAAAAGTATTACTTGGAAGAGAAATAGACGCAGCACCTAGAGTCCTTATTACAGCATATGCCGTAAGAGGACTTGACATCGGGGCATCCTATAAGATATATGATTTATTGAATGAACAAAAGGCCAGAGGAGTAGGCGTTCTGTTTATTGGAGAAGATATCGACGTATTGATGGATCTTTGCGATAGAATAATTGTATTATGTGGTGGCAAACTGACCGGCATTGTGGACCCGTCGAAAGTGACGAAGGAAGACATCGGATTACTCATGGCAGGCGGCATTATAGACAGGAGGTCTGCGGATGATGAACTTCATAAAAATAACTAAAAGAGATGATTTGCCGACAAGCAAGGCCATCCTGATCAGAGGAGCAGCTATTCTTCTTTCTCTGGTTTGCGCTGGGCTGGTCATGCTTGTTTTTGATCTGAACCCAATAAAAATTTATACAGAAATAATCAATGGTTCACTTGGCAGCGAAATGAGAATAAAGCAGACGATTATAAAGGCCATCCCTTTGGTAGTAACCTCGCTCGGTATACTGGTAGCTTTTAAGATGAAATTCTGGAACATTGGTGGAGAAGGTCAGATTGTAATGGGAGCCATGGCGGCCTCCTTTATAGCTTTGAATTTTGGTGAGTTGCCGAAGCCGTTGCTTTTACCTTTCATGGCGGTGGCTGCAATGATTGCCGGTGGATTCTGGGCATTTATTCCTGCTTATTTCAAAGCGAAAATGGGAACAAACGAAACTATATTCACGTTGATGATGAATTACATAGCTATTAAATTCGTTACATATTTACAGTATGGCCCATGGAAAGATCCGGCAGCCAAAGGGTTTCCAAAGATCGCCCAATTCAGTGATAATGCTGTAATCCCAAGTATGTTTGGACTTCATACGGGGTGGATCATTGCTTTGGTGCTCGTTGTCATTGCGTATATTTTTATAAACCATACAAAAAAAGGCTATGAAATAACAGTCGTAGGTGAGAGTATTGAAACGGCCAGGTATGCCGGCATGAATATAAAAGTGATCATTATCACAGCCATGTTTATCTCTGGAGGTCTTTGCGGGCTGACGGGAATGATACAGGCTTCTGCGATAGAAAGAACCCTGACATTTGGCATATCCATGGGGTATGGCTTTACTGCAATTATTACAACCTGGCTGGCAAGGTTAAAGCCTGTGGCAGTGCTTTTTGTCTGCTTCCTTTTTGCCATGTTGATACAAGGGGGTGCATATCTGCAAATTGCCATGAATGTGCCTGAATCGGTTGCCAGCATTGTACAGGGTAGTGTGTTGTTTTTTGTACTTGGGAGTGATTTTTTCATTCAATACAAAATAAGTATCAGGTCCAGGGACAAAAAAATCATAACAGACGATAAGGGGGTTGCATAATGGAGATGTTTTTAGCAGCAGCAGTTGTGGCTGGAACGCCACTTTTATTTGCAACAGTAGGAGAATTAATAACGGAAAAATCCGGTAGTTTGAACTTAGGTGTTGAAGGGATGATGCTGATGGGAGCCTGCATTGGATTTGTGGTAGGTCTTTCTACAGGGAACCCGTTGCTTGCTCTTGGGGGCGCCGCTTTAGCAGGGGCAGGCGGAGCGTTTATATTTGCGCTCATTACCGTAACCTTGAGAGCCAATCAGGTGGTAACAGGGTTGACGCTGACAATCTTTGGTGCCGGGTTTTCCAGATTTGTCGGACAGAATATGGTTGGTGCGGTTATACCGGCAGAATTGAGAATGAGCTTTGCTAAAGTAAACATACCACTGTTATCAGATATACCATTTTTAGGACCGGTTTTTTTCAGACAGGATTCTTTTGTATATTTCGGATATGTTATTGTAATACTGTCTACGATATACCTGTTTAAAACACGTGTAGGATTAAATATGAGAGCTGTTGGAGAAAACGCAGCAGCAGCCGATGCTTCAGGCATAAACGTTTCCCTTTACAAATATGTGCATATTATTTTAGGTGGAGCATTTTGCGGTCTGGGAGGAGCATACCTTTCTCTTGTAACTGTTCCAATTTGGCAGGTTGACGTGGTAGGAGGAAGAGGCTGGATTGCCGTTGCGCTGGTAATATTTGCCGCATGGAATCCAATCAAGGCGCTTCTGGCTGCATTTTTATTCGGAGGTTTAAGCATACTTGGATTGAGGTTACAAAGCATGGGTGTAAATGTATCTCAATATCTGGTCGATATGATTCCATATGTTGCAACAATAGTAATTGTCATTGTCAGCACTATGCGAAACAGGAAAGAAGGCCTTCCACCTGGAGACCTGGGGAATGCCTATTTTAGGGAAGAAAGATAAGCCCATTATAAGCAGCCTAGATTGGGTTTGTGAAATAAATAACCCTTACAATTGGTGGGTTCCTGAAATTAAGCCTGTGGATAAGTTTTGGAATTTGTAACAATAAGCTGAGATAAATTTAAATGAGCATACGATTAATGTCAAAAATACATTTTTCAGATGCTCATTATTTTTTAAATAGGTTTTTATTAATAGCGTTCAAGAATCTACTTATCCACAGGTTACCTGTTGATAACTATTTTTACAAATGGCTGATTGCAAGGGCTCCAAGAAAACGAAGCCCAATGTCGGATGCCCATATAAGCAGCCTAGAAATGGGCTTGCTTAAAGTTTAAATGGCAAGCCCATTCTAGACTGCTTATAATGGGCTTGCGCAGTCGGTTGCGCTGCCTGTGAGGATATCAAGGCCATGCTCGATCGAAGCCATGGTGTATTCCAGTATTTCGGATATCGCCTTTGGACTCCCAGGCATATTTACAATCAGGGTGTTGCCCCGAAGGCCGGCCTCCGCTCTTGAAAGCATGGCTCTTGGTGTTATTTGAAGGGATAGAGATCTCATGGCTTCTGGGATGCCGGGAACTCTTCTTTCTATTACTTCCAGTGTAGCTTCAGGAGTCACATCTCTATGCGAAAAGCCGGTGCCTCCTGTTGTTAATATCAGGTGGATGCCGTCTTTATCTGCCATTGAAATCATTGCCTGCTTAATAATTTCCTTGTCATCCTGTACTATAATGTATTTCTCTACCTTAAAGTTTTTGTGCCTGGAAACGATTGATTCGATGGCGGGTCCTGATAAGTCTTCTCTTTCCCCTATGAATCCCTTGTCGCTGGCTGTTATGATGCCTACTTTATACATGAATTGCCCCCTCTTCTTATATCTTTTAATTATAATCTACGCAACTGATAGCAATTAATAATATCTTATTATATAATAGGTATTATAATAGTTCTAGTGCAAAAGTCAATTACCCCGCCTAAATTGCTATTAGCAACTTAGACGGGGCTTGTAAGGGGCATAGTCCTCTGTAAGCCCGATTGATTAGCCTAAGCCCTGAGATAAGGGCTACGTTACTAAAGAAGTAACATTGGCGATGCGAATCTAACTGCGTAAGCAGAATTACGGCAAATAGTCGTAGAAAGGAAGTGTGCCGAATGGTATATGTTTTAAACAAAGATAATAAACCGCTTATGCCGACCAATCGGCACAGCAAAGTAAGACGCTTATTAAAGAGCGGCTTAGCAAAAGTAGT
>JAENWH010000239.1 GCA_016650135.1 Peptostreptococcaceae bacterium | reverse complement strand
TAGAAAATCCAGAGGCTTTATTTCGCCGCGTTCGGGATAAAAAAGGAAAGTTAGTTGCAAGTAAGGCTATGATCGAAAATGCTCCCGGACAAGGACACTATAACAGTTCTTTCAAAAATAGTATGAGAGTGGCGCGCACAGAGACAAATTGTGCATATTTGGCCTCTGACAATGAAAGGTGGAACAATTTAGACTTTGTTATCGGGATAAAAATTAGCCTTTCAGAGCAACATCCGAAATATAATTATGTTGAAATATGCGAAGTACTTCAGGGAATTTATCCTAAAGATTATTATTGGACAGGGAATCATGTTCAATGCCTTTGCCATGCTACGCCAATATTGATGCCACAATCAGACTTTGAGAGTAGTTTGGCAGGAGAAAGTATAAAGGCAATCCAAATAACTGAAATGCCAGAAAACTTTAATACATACGTTAAAGAGAATTACGAAAGATTTTCTAACTATAAACGGATGCCGAATTTTATCGCAGACAACAAAAAAATAATTGATAAGATCATAAAATAATTACTATCTTTGGAATTGGATAGGTCGGGGTCATGTCCGACTGAAAAAGAGTTACCAGTCTCTTTCCAATTTCTTCTTTTCTGGTATAACTTTTAAAATTGGTAATATGAAACAAAAATTAGGTCATTTTTCCGGAGTTGGATTTAATAAGCAAATTCAAAAGTACAAAGTAAGAATACGGATTAACGGAGTTCTAAAGTATTTAGGTTGTTTTGATAATAAATTTGATGCTGCAATGGCATACGACAATGAAGTAAAAGCAAATGGCATTGATCGAAGATTGAACTTTCCTGAACCTGAACCAGAAAATCTAATTAAAAATACAAAACTTATTCGCTTGACTCAGGGTAAATTTGCAATAATTGATTCATTCAATTATGAACGTGTAAATAAACATAAATGGTATGCTGAATGTGGATATAATACGTTTTATGCTTCCAGGCGTTTAGTAAGAAACGGAATTAGAGGAACTGAAAAGTTACACCGTTTTATTTTGAATATTGAGGATCCAAATATCCTAATTGATCACTGGGATAGGAACGGATTGAATTGTACTGAAGAAAATATGAGAGTTGCAACAAATCAGCAAAATTCACAGAATCAAATAGGTTCTAAAAATTCAACAAGTCAGTATAAGGGTGTTTATTTCAACAAGGAAAAGAAGAAGTATAGCGCACAAATCAAAGTAAACTTTAAATCGAATCACATAGGTCATTTTAATTCTGAAATCGAAGCGGCACTTGCCTATGACCTAAAAGCCAAAGAGTTATTTGGAGAATTTGCATATCTAAACTTTAAATAATGAAAAAACCAATCTTTTCAACGATTTACGATGTCATAAAAGACAAACAATTCAGGATAATACTTGATGAGTCAATAAACGAAATGACACACGAAAGGAATCAGCAACTCCTGAAATTCGATGACGCCAAAGATGCGAAAGTAAAAGAAAACACCTTTACGCGCTTGGATATTGTAGGTTCATTTACGGTTGACTTCCTGATAGCTGAATTTATGTTGATCGAAGAAAAGAAGTCTTTGCTTTCGGCTATTGATCGTAAATTCATATAGTCCATGATTTTGGATCATATTAAAAAGACGGTTGATTTTTATAAATAATTATTATCTTTGCAATAACTGTACCCGTATTGCTTACCGTCAGATCAGCTTACGGGTCTTTTTTATGCTGAACAACACATTGCATATATCAGAATTAAACTTTATATTTGAACTCACATTAGTATTAACCATTAAATAAAACAAAAATGAAAAGATTATTATCGTTTTTAATGTGCTTAATGATTGGTTTGTTTTTATCGATCACACCGGCACAGTCAAAATCAGTAGTTGGTTCAGATATGGGTATTCCCACAATCTGTAACCTAGAAAGTAATTACATTTCTCCACAGGCCGGAAATATACAATTAATGCAATCGTTGCAGAATTGGGGGCTATTGTATACGCAGATAGGGGCTGCTAATTTATATACTATACAATTAAGTGCAAAAATTGAGACCCGGATTCCAGAAATAAAAACATGCCATTATGACCCCGGTTGGCAAATGAGTCAAATTACATATTCAGAGAAAAATACCGATAGTAACATATTTATGAAAAACATACGGATCGCTTAATCCGACCCGGCCAGTTTCAAACCTCAGTCATTAATTTGATTGAGGTTTTTTTATGCTGAAAAACATATTTTATATGTCAAAACTATTGATTACATTTGAACTATCGTTCGTTGAAACTATTTTGAAACTGTTTGGACAGGGGTTCGATTCCCCTCAGCTCCACCCAATCGCCAATTGGTAGAACGCTTGCACCTTCGGGGATATGAAATAGTCTATCAAATGAAGCAAAGTAATATCAGCAAGTGTTCTTTTAAGATTACAGGGTTTATTTCTCAACCTGAACCGAAAGGTAAATGAGTAATGACAGCTTGGAAAGACAAGCAAACGGGGTTGACTGGTTTTGACATACAGATAGTATGGATAGCGGAGAATGATAAATAATAAATAACAACAATTTAGAAATGAAGATGGCTGCTTAGAGCAAACCACTTCGCAAGATCAAAAGGTTACATTAACGTGTAGCCTTTTTTTTATGCAAAATTTTTTAAGTTGACATTTCTCAAATAAAAGGTTGATATTTGTCAATTCAATTATAATTATTTATATATTTGAATCGAATTAAAACTATAAATCATTCAAATGAAAGAAAAAATCTTACTGCAATTAAAAACCGCTTGCGGAAACACTACAAGCATATCAGAAAAAACCCTGCAAATTATCGCAGACCGTATCGCAGCAACAGTGACAGAAGAAAGCCAGATTGAAGCTGCAATTGAATTGGAAAAACCTATCTTACAAGCCATTGACGGAAACATAAACTTCGTAGCCGCCGATGCTGTAAAAAAAGTGAAACCGGCTGATAAAATAATCATACCGGAAAAAACAAAACTTGATCCTATTCCAGATGAGCCAGACTGGTTCAAAACTTACAGAGAAAAACAGGATCAGGAAACATTAGTCTTAAAAAATAAGCTTGAAAATTACGACAAAGAGAAAGCAACCGCTCAAATGACTAGCAAAATTACCGCTAAGTTAAAAGAGAAAGGCATTCCTGAATCGTATTACAAAGGCCGCAACTTATCAATAGAGGATGAAAGCGGTATTGATCAACTGATAGCCTCTATTGATACTGATTTTATCGGTTTCAAACAAGAGTTAGCAGAGGCAGGTGTGATTATAAGTGTTCCTAAAAGTTCGTCATCAGGACTTAAGGAAGGCGAGCTTTTAGGCGAACAAATCGCTGACAAAAGAAATGCAGGAACGTCGGAAGGTGTTCAGGGAAAAAAATTAGTTTAACAATTAACAATTAAAATTATGCAAATAACAAGCGCATCCATAACAGGGGGAAAAGTCATATTCGAGAGTATTCTCGATGAGGTTCCCGGTGGGTTGAGTTTGCCAGTTGCCACACTTGACAATCTTAAGGTAGATGCTACTTTAAGTGTTGATAAACGTTGGCTTAAAGCAGGCGCACCCGTTTATGTTGACATTGCAGCTCGCACAGCGACACTTTGCAAATCAGCATTAGGAATTATCGGAGGGGATTCAACCCATCCGCGAGTATCAAAAGACAACCATTTCGCAGTTGGTGAGTTTCTGAATGACGGTGCAAATACCGGACTTATCTCAGCAATTGACGTAACGAATGCAGGATATGACATTATCACAGTCAATACCGCATTACTGTTCGCAGCTGCAACCAAATTTGGTCAGGGTTCTGTAACAGGTGGAAACACAACGTTAGCATTCACTCCAAACGGACTTACTAAAGACGATGTTTATATTGCCGATGGCAATGCAGACGTAGCCGTAGTAACTATGGGAACAGTTAGGGCAGATGCTTTGACATATCCAATTAACGCACTGTATGCAATCGCACTTCGCGGAGGCGCAGCCGGAACAGGAACTTCATTAATAACCTTAGTATAATCTATTATGAAAACACAAATTACAGAAGGATTATC
>JAENWH010000257.1 GCA_016650135.1 Peptostreptococcaceae bacterium | reverse complement strand
TTATGCAGATTTGTCCCAGTATTTTTCTTCTTCAAATTATCGTCAAAATCAAATTTATCTTTTGAACAAAGAAGAAATTTTTTGAACAAGTTGAAAGGTTAATTGGTGATTAGATGGTTTTCTCTTTTCTAAAACGAATATTTTTTTCAGTTTAATTCTGCCAGTACCTTGTCAAGCTGTTCTAGCATTAGCTGAATATCCTGCACTTCGATCACTAGAGGCGGCTGAAAGGCCAAAACATTACGGTCCATACCGCTTTTACCGATTATAAACCCCCGGTCCTTCATCTCTTCCATGATGATGTCGACAATTTGACCACCTTCAGAAGCGCTGAATACAAGCCCAAGCATGAGTCCTAATCCTCGTACCTCCTGAATCAGGGGGTACTTTTCTTTGAGCTGCAGCAAGCTATTTTTTAAAATTTCGCCCAGTTCCCGGCTGCGTTTACACAACTGATGGGACTGAATGTAGTCTAGAACAGCAAGACCTGCAGTTGTAGAAATCGGATTGCCACCCAGCGTTGAGGCGGAAGGCTTGTTAAATGAAATTGCCACCTCTGGCCTCGCACTGAAAGCACCAATCGGCAGCCCGTTACCGAGAGCTTTGGCATAAGTAATAATATCCGGAATGACACCAAACTGTTCAATGGCAAAAAACGTTCCTGTTCTTGCAAAACCAGTCTGCACTTCATCGACAATCAGCAATATCCCGTAGTCTTCAAGACGCTTTTTTAATTTTACAAAAAAGTCTGGTGGCGGAGTGTTTATACCCCCATTACCCTGAATAGGTTCTATAATACAGGCAGCAATTGTATTTCCTTTATCGACAAGTATCGCATCAATGCTTTCAAGAGATTTTTCGGCAGCCTCATTCGGGCTCATGCCTTCTTGGACGAAACATTTGGCGAAATACACATCCTGATCAAGGAAAGGATCGATTCGCCACATAGGGATTCCAGTCACGCTCATAGTCAGAAAAGATCTGCCGTGAAGCCCTCCCTCTAAAGACAGAAAAGCCTTTTTCTTTGTGTGCATTCTGGCAAGCAGTAGTGCTCCTTCATTGGCTTCCGTACCGCTATTGCAGAAAAAAGTGTTCTGAATATTGCCAGGCAGCACCTTTGCCAATTCTTCTGCAAGTTCCACCATCGGCTGAGTCAGGTAGATAATTGAAGTATGCTGAAGTTTATGGAGCTGATCCGTAACAGCTTTTAAAATTTCCGGATTACTATGGCCACAGTTCAACACAGTTACTCCCGCGTAAAAATCTGTATATCTTTTTCCTTGATTATCGAACAAATACTGCATTTCTCCTTTGACAATATGGGGAGGATTTTTATAGAAGTGCATGGTGTTGGGATAAAAAAAATCTTTTTTCTTCTCTATAATCTCGTCCGGAGTCATTACCTTGTGAGTTTTGTGGTTCTCGTTCATTTTTATATCTCCCGTTTTCTAAAATCGTGTTGCGCCGAAGGTGTACTCTGTTCCCCGCAGTTGAGCGTTGAGCTGCTTCAGTACTCCAACATCCCCTGCAATTGATTGTTTGTGCGCTCTAATAATCCACCGCAGCGTGCCCACTGTCTCCATTTGGGCTTCAATACGAACAGAAGCCTGGTTAAGACGGCCAGCAACCGGCAGCAGGGTGTAATGCTTCTGCATAATCAGATGGCTTTTGCCAAAAACATCACGCTTGATTAGATATTGTCCGGCCTCATTTTCAAAGATAAGTTGCTCACACAGATCAACGCCATGCGCTGTATATAAATCATACGCCATATACATGGAAGTTAGCCTGCCATGGGTTATTACCTCGAAAGGAATATTTTCTTTCAGCAATTTATGAAGTTCTCGGCCAGGCAGTTCGATAGAAGGGGTTATTTCACTCAGGCCTTCGTTGATAAAGAAACGGGCAGCATGTTTGTTGAAGATATTCAAAGAATAGTCCCCGACCATTTTCAGTCCGTATTCCTTAAAGGCTTCTATTGCTCCTAAATTAGTCACCAGTAAACCGTCAATGCCGTGTTTCTTCTTGCTACCGCCTGGAATGCCCGGTGCTCCCAGCAAATTGGTGAACCACTGCCTGTACCGATCAAATTGGACGGCATCCATCATTCTCGGAGTTGATAAAAACAGCTCTGTTGAACCCTTGATTTCGGCCAATCTCTTTATTTCCGGGATGGTAAAAGGCCTTTTCGGTTGAAACACATCTGAGGCAAGATAGATCCGGTCGACCCCTTCTTCAATGGATAATTTGGCTTGCGCCATATCCTCCACTCTGACGGAAAGCTTAACCGGAGTTGAATTTTTATCAGAGAAAATCGTTTTCAGTGTAGCGATTTGCGTTGAATCCACAGGACATTCCTGGGTACTAGTGCTGAACATTTTACCAGTGGAATAGAATTTGCCTGTACCTTCATAGCGGGTGTTTATATTGGACATTCCCGGGTTTCCAAATGCATATGCTGTAGAAAGATCTCGTTTTCTGTGTTCATAAATCCATTCCTCCTGGGTCTTAAAACTGTATCCAACCGGGTCTTCCATATAATGATCCAAGACTTCTCCATACTGATTGATTAGATTCACGATGAAATCCTTTTCGCGCATTCTTCCTTCTATT
Source organism: Peptostreptococcaceae bacterium (assembly GCA_016650135.1). Next base: position 1,188 of record JAENWH010000257.1, on the reverse strand, counting down.
TTAAAGGATGTAATACCGGCCTGAATCATCTCCGGCAGGTTGCCTATCATAGACATATCCTTTACTGCAAGGGGATAGGACTGGTTTCCTTCCCCTTCAAAACCCCAGCGGCAAGGTTTCAGGCACTTTCCCCTATTACTGCTCATGCCAAACAGCATGGAGCTGTAATAGCACTGCCCACCATGGGCTACACACATATCTCCATGGGTAAAATATTCCAGTTCCATGTTGGAATTGGAATGGAAATAACTTGCTTCAGCCAAAGTTGCCTCCCGGGGAAGCACTACCCTAGATACGCCATGTTTTTCTAGAGCCTTAATCATTTCAAGATTGTGCACGTTCATCATGACAGACGCATGAATTTCCATGTTCAATTTCATGGCGTTTGCAGAGCTGAGAGTGGCAAAGTCCTGAATAATAATACCGGTTGCTTTTATTTCGGATAAATAATGCAGGTACTCTTTTACCGATTCGGCTTCCTCCGAGTCCAGCAGATTGTTGACTGTGATGTAAGTTGCTTTTCCTTTTTCATTGGCCATCAGTACAGCTTCCTTCAGCTCTTCATCTGTAAAATTATAGCCAGTTCTGATCATTCTCATATTCATACGCTGGCCGCCAAAATAAATGGCGTCGCATTTACTGTCAATGATGCCGGAAAATATTTCAAAGTTACCCGCCGGTGCCAGTAATTCAATTTTTTTGTTATTAAACGTTCTCATAATTTCCCTATCTGGTTTCTAAATAGTGTCTACTGATTAAGTTACAGTTCAGATGGTCAAGAAATAAGGCCTCTAAAACTAGTGACTTTATTATGTTTAATTTTCGTTTTGCTGGTCTAATATCAACCTCAGCTTGATTATTTGAGAAAGGAATTTTAAAATCATACATGAATAACAAATGATTATTCTTGTATTCTGCTAACCTAGTTATTAACCTTCTTTCATCATCTTTGTATGCATTAGCAGCATAATCAGATTGATATTGTTTATTTGCCTGTTTAAGTATTTCATCATAACTTTTAGCATACATAGCCAATGAATCTATACTGAAAAAATCAATCCCTTCTGACTTTAATAATTTTTTTTGATGCAATATTTCTTTTAAAAGTTTTGCCATGTCTATAGACCAGATATGTTTAGTGAAATCCTCCACACCCTGTAAGTACCGTAAGATATGTGCGTTACATTC
>JAENWH010000501.1 GCA_016650135.1 Peptostreptococcaceae bacterium | reverse complement strand
TAATCCCTGTTGATTCCTCAAAGTATGCAAAAAGAGCTGTTGAACAAGGCATAAAAATGGCAAAAGCCTTTGGAAGCCAGGTTGTCTTATTATATGTTGCAAATATAATAATTAATTATTCCCGTTATGAAATAAATCTTCCGCAAGACTCGCTTCTAGCAGTTATAGAAGAGGAGAAAAAGTATGCAGAAGCAATGCTTAATTCGTTTAAAGAAACCTTTGGAGATATGGCGGACAAAGTTGAAATAGTTATTCTGGAAGGAAATGCAGTAGACGAAATTGTTGATTATGCAAAAGAATCTGATATTGATATGATAATAGTCGGCTCACATGGCACGGGATCCATTTTGAGAAAAAATTCCCTGGGAAGTGTAGCGAGCAAAGTTCTTCATTACGTTGATAAACCTGTACTGGTGGTTAAATAGAAATATTTTTCATACGATTAAAAATTCATTTCTGAGGGCAGTGTGTTATTTAAAAATCCATTCTTGCATAAGGATGGATTTTTATTTGTACTTATTTTGTCCAATCATTTAACTCAGCAAATAGTATGTATACATATGTTCCAAAGATACAAAGATGAAAGGGAAAATAATAAATTTAAGCCAGTTTGTGATTTACTTAGAGGCAAAACGGGTACATATGCATATATTTAAGGGAACTGAGTAAAGTAATAAACTGAAGTAATTAGAAAAGAATTCACGGATTTCCATTATTGCATTTATTTGGAGAAATCAAAATGGGGTAAAATAGTTGAAAATGAAAAATATGAGTGAAAGGGAAATTAAAATGAATAATAAAGTTTTGTTTTTTACAAGAACGGGAAACAGCAGAAGAATAGCAGAAAAGTTGGCAGATGAGCTGTCTTGTCAGATTATCGAGGTTACCGACAACATGAACTGGAATGGCATTTGGGGGTTTATCAAGGGGGGTTATTATGCTTCCAGAGACAAGGTGGTTGCCATAAAAACAAGCGCAGACGTAGAGGATTACGACGAGTTGATTGTTGTTTCGCCTTTGTGGGCAGGTAAACTGGCTCCGGATATTAAAGAATTTTTAAAAACTGTCGAAAAGGACAAGGTACATTTAGTGGTTGTATCATCAGGCAGTAATATAAGTGATGAATCGGCATATAAATCAGTTGATTTGATTACTAAGAGCAAAAAAAATGAAGATGAGGTAATTAATCAGCTGGTAAAGCAACTAAAATGAAGATGGGGTAATTTATCAACTGGCACAACAACTAAAGTAAAAAACAGGAGTCCGTTATGGGCTTCTATTTTAATTTAAAGTTTTATTTTCTATTATATTGGAAATTTTATTTTCTATTATATTGAAGATTCTCCTGTTATATCTCGTCTAAAGTTGTAATAATAGAATAGATAATGACTGAGGCAAGATTTGATGTAGTACTATCCAAATCAAATCGTGGTGAAACTTCACAAATGTCAAAGCTTATTAGTTTCCCGGATCTGATGATATGCTTAATATATATATAATAACCTTTTCCGGGTCCAATCCAAGGTTTTGAGTCGCATTGACCCCGGGGGCATAGGCGGTGGAAAACACATCTGCGCATACTGTAATGTATATGTGTTCATTTTTTCCTATGAACGCATCAAGACTTTCCAAAATAGACCAGTCATCTCCATGAATAATGTTTTTTGCCAGGGCATAAACAACATTTAAATCTTCGGCAGTTTTAAAAAGCTGCAGGGTATTGCTATGTTTCTGAATGCCAAGGCAGTAATATGAAAAGTCAAGGTTTGCAGACGCTCTTAAATCGGAAATCTGTCTGAACATGGAACCCGAACTGCCGCCATTTTC
>JAENWH010000373.1 GCA_016650135.1 Peptostreptococcaceae bacterium | reverse complement strand
TTCGAAATTTTTAGCATCGCGACCTGAATAATCATCATGTAGAATGCTATTCCCGTATTTATCCCTCATGTTTACGTCTGCACCATATTTAACAAGAAGATCAAGGAGCTCTATAGAAAAGCTGAAAATGATATTAAACAAAGGGGTTTTGCCCGATATATCCTTTGCATTGACATCAGCACCATTTTTCAGAAGCAATTGTATCAAACTCATGTGAGGCTCTGTCCAAGCACAAAGTTTGTGAAGAGGCGTATTGGAATATTTGCTTTGATGACTGTTGATGTTATCATAATTGATTATTATAAAGCTGATTGTTTCATCATAGTTGTTCTTGCAATTGTCGATGGCGTAGTGAAGAATGCTTTCAGGTTCAAAATCAATATCAATATTCTTAGTGCTTTTTAAGTAACTGCTAATCTCGTCTACGTTTCCCTCAGTTATTGATTTGTATACATCTTTTGCCTCTGGACCAAATATATTCTCAAACAATTTCATATTAACCTCCTAATGCATTTACCGGTATACGTTTGATACCAGGAATCAAGCTAACGTCGCAATTGAAGCATTCATATTTTTCTATAACTATTTTAGGATAAATCTCAAAGCCGAGCTTACCCATTATGAGGTTCAAAATGTGGGGTAGCTTGGTCCAAATTGTAATAAGTCCTTATGGATTAAACAAATTTTAGCACTTCACGTAGCCATATATTTGTCCCTTATTTTTTCATATTTTCTGATTATTTTCATTAGTTTTTTATCATCCTTTACTCTAATCATCGCTTCAAAAAGCTTTTCAATGTTTTTCGTATCCTTAGCAAAATGATGGAGATTTTTCTGCTCACTTATTAAATAATCATAAACCTTTTCAGAGATCTTATCTTTACTATACATTTTCGATAATTTTCTCTTGTTGTACTTGAATATTGTATTTCCAATCTCATCGGTTCTGGTAACTTTACCTACCATTTTCTTCCCTGTTTTAGTTGCAATAATTGCTGCTTTTTGTGCACTTTCACTTTTAGACACCTTATCAATTATTTCTAAAGATCCTGCCAGTGCTCCCAGCTTCGTAACAAGTGATAATATCTTCATACAAATCCCTCCTTTGCTATTTCTCCTATCCTACCCAAACAGTTTCTCTTTATATACACACTTATCAACCAGCCCATTGATTGCATCCAGCACAATCTGCTTGTCTTCCTTATGCGTCAATCCTAGCCACATATCATTCGTCTCAAGCAGTTTCACCTTGGCAGTGCCGCTCTTGATTAACCCGTCCATGATAGTCGGCAGCAGATACTCGGATTTTATGTCTCCCGGTTCAACGGATGATAAAAAATCAACAAATCCTCCTTCAAGAGTATCCATGAAATCAGGAGTCAGTCCCCACATGTTCATGGAAACGTAATATTCAGAATCCAAAACTCTTATTTCCCCGTTATCTTCAAGAACAGCAGCCCCGTCAGGAAAACTAATATCCCCAATAGTCTTGACAATATTATGGGTTTCAGTCACCTTCGTCAGATAGAAATCTTTATCAATCTGACACACGCCTCTTGTCACTCCGCCATTATCGCTGAGCGTATTTCGGAGAAGGAAACCTGCCATACAATATTCCCCCTTAGATGGGCTTGGTTCATTGATTTTCACCAGGTAATCGTGTACTTTGACAAAGGCTTCTTTTCCGTAATAGTCATCCGCGTTAATGACGGCAAAAGGTTCTTTAATAATACCCTTGCATGAAAGAACTGCTTGTCCGGTACCCCAGGGTTTTGTTCTTCCCTCGGTCTTTGTAAAGCCTGCCGACAAATTATCAATTTCCTGATAAGCATATTCAACATCACAAATCTTCTCTATTCTGTTTCCAATAATTTCTTTGAAGTCCTTTTCCAGATCTTTTCTTATAATAAATACTATCTTATTAAACCCTGCTTCCAGGGCATCATGAATGGAATAATCCATAATGATTTTTCCGCTTGGGCCAACTGCCTCAAGCTGCTTTATTCCCCCACCGAACCGGGATCCGATTCCTGCTGCCATTATTACTAGTGTTGTTTTCATAATTAAATACCATCCCATCTTGTATTTTTGTTTGCCATAAAATTATTTATTTCTTGTTGTTCCTTCTTTGTCAGATGATCGAATATTTCTTTAAATTTTTCCTTATCTATAAAAGGCAATAGACTAATAATAGCCTGTATATCTTTCTCCGACTTTATTCCTCGATCTTTATTTATAACTATTTTATGAATGACATATGCTTCTGGAGAAGGAACTGTAATCGAGAAACCAAATAATTCAATTAATATAGAATTATTTGTGAGTGAAGACAAGTGCCGTAACGCTTGTGCGTTAACACCAAGATTAGTTTTTATTACCGGGTTATCACCTTTACCTTTTTGTTCTATTATAAACTCAATTTCCATTAAATCTTGCGTATAGATTTTTGTTATTCCTTCCATCACATCATGATCAATAGTATATCCCGCTTCTTTTGCAAGAGATGTAATGTTTACTGATTTAACTGGACGGCGCATATTTTTAATCAAAAAGTCAATGTCCAACGTCCTTAAATTAGCAGTAAATCCAGGCA
>JAENWH010000380.1 GCA_016650135.1 Peptostreptococcaceae bacterium | reverse complement strand
TCAGCCGACAAATCATTTGGATTTAGAGTCAATAACTGCATTGAATAATGGTTTAATTGATTTTAAAGGTATTCTTCTATTTGCATCTCATGACCATGAATTCATTCAAACTACGGCAAACAGAATTATAGAAATTTATTACGACGGACACATTGTTGAAAAATATTGTACCTATGATGAATTTGTCGAAGAGCATGGTAAATAACAGTAATAATTACCCAAAAACAGCAAGAAAGCCGCTAAGTTATTTAGCGGCTTTCTTGCTGTTTTTTACAATTTTCATTATTTCTTTTTACACTCATTTCCTCCGTGCTCCCCTCCTCGAATCACCAAATGCATGTAAGAAAAAAAAATGTGGTGGGACCAAGGTTTGCCCTGGTCCCACCACATTAATATTTCAATTCAATATTCTATATTTCCAGATTAAACAATACCCTGAGCATACATAGCCTTAGCAACTTTTTCAAATCCAGCAATATTTGCACCTGTAACATAGTTTCCAGGCATACCATATTCTTTTGAAGAATCATCACAAGCTTTGAATATGCTAGTCATTATAGAATCAAGCTTATTATTTACTTCATCAAAAGTCCATTCAAGTCTCTGGCTGTTCTGTGACATTTCAAGAGCAGAAACTGCAACTCCGCCAGCATTGGCTGCCTTTGCAGGGCCAACAAGAATTTTCTTTGAAATCAAGAACTTAACTGCTTCATTTGTACAAGGCATATTTGCACCTTCAACAACTGCATAGCATCCGTTTGCAACTAAAGTCTTAGCGGAAGCTTCGTCGATATCATTCTGAGTTGCGCAAGGAACAGCGATATCACATTTATTTTCCCAAAGATTTCCACCAGCAACATATTTAGCTGTTGGATGAGCCTTGACATAATCACTGATTCTTCCTCTTTCAACTTCTTTAATTCTTTGAACTGTTTCAACTTTAATTCCATCTTCATCAATAATATAACCATTGGAATCGGAAACTGATACAACTTTAGCGCCATACTCTATAGCTTTTTCACAAGCATAGATAGCAACATTGCCGGAACCGGAAACTAGTAATCTCTTACCTTTTAAATCTTTTCCATTAGCTTTAAGCATTTCTCTCAAAAAGTATATAACTCCATAACCTGTTGCTGGAGTTCTTCCTAATGAACCACCCCATCCAATACCTTTTCCTGTAAGTACTCCAGTAAACTCATTTCTGATTCTCTTATACTGTCCGAATAAGTATCCGATTTCTCTTCCGCCCACTCCGATATCACCAGCTGGAACGTCAGTATCAGGGCCAATATACTTGCAAAGTTCTGTCATGAAACTTTGGCAGAATCTCATCACTTCAGCATCAGATTTCCCTTTTGGATCAAAATCGGATCCACCCTTTCCTCCACCAATAGGAAGAGTTGTAAGTGAATTCTTTAAGATTTGTTCGAAACCAAGGAATTTAATGATTCCAAGATATACGGAAGGATGTAAACGAATCCCACCTTTATAAGGTCCTATTGCGCTATTGAACTGCACTCTGAATCCTCTGTTAATCTGTACAACACCTTTGTCATCAACCCAAGGAACTCTAAACATAATCTGTCTTTCAGGTTCAAGGAATCTTTCTACGATTCCGGCTGAAACATATTGTGGATTTTTCTCCAAAACAGGAGCAATTGATTCTAGAACTTCTTCAACTGCCTGATGGAATTCTACTTCTCCAGGATTTCTTTTTTTAACATCATCTAAATACTTTTGTACATTTACTGACATTTTGTTCTCCTTTTCCTAATCATTATTTTTCAATAAGTAATATGATTGTAATTTTCTATATTTTTATATTTTCTATTACACGAGAATTCTAACATATCGTCAAATTATAGTCAATCAAAATCCCATTAAAATTCGTAGTTTTGATAAAGTTATAATATTCTGAAAATGCTTAATTTTCAATCTGCAAAGGGTTTGGATACAGTATAATGAATCCACATATCCAATGCACTTTACCTAAGTAAAATATAAGGATTCTAATGAATGAAAAGCAAATCAAAAAAAGGTTTTTCGCTATTCATTTAAGGGGACTTCCATTTCCATATCTGCTTTAAAAAGGTATAAATAAGATTCTTTCACATGAATTCCATTTGATATTTGTATTGCCTGCTTATAGATATTTAATTGCTCTTTATATGATTCTGATATTCCTTTAAGCTCTTCAATATTTTCCACATTTAAAATATTGTTTGTCTTATAATCAAGAAGTACATACCCATCATCTTCTTTAAAAAAACAATCTATAATCCCTTGAACAATTACCTCTTCCCCGTTTATTTCCTTGATTAAACTAAAATGGGCTTCTTTATGTATTTCTTCGGATTTGGAAGCACGCATTCCGATTTTAGATTGAAAAAACCCTATTATTTTTTCTATTTGAATAACCTTTCTTTCTTCCTTAGTAAAACATTCTGCATCAACCAGTTTATCAAGCCTGTTATTCAGCAAATCGGTTATTTTCTCTTTTGAAACAAGCAGTGCTTTATAAGCCTCC
>JAENWH010000116.1 GCA_016650135.1 Peptostreptococcaceae bacterium | reverse complement strand
GGACTTGCACATATACCAGAAGACAGACAGAAAGATGGCTTGATTTTAGATTATAGCATGAGTCAGAATTTAATCATGAAAAAGTATTTCACACCCCAGTTTGAAAACAGAGGGTTAATAAAGTTCAATGAAATCAATGAATTTTCTGAAGACCTGGTTGAAAAATTTGATATAAGAAGCGGACAGGGAATCAATACTTCAATGCGCAGCATGTCTGGCGGCAATCAGCAAAAAGTTATTATCGCGAGAGAAATAGATGTGGACCCGGAAATACTGATTGCAGTCCAGCCTACAAGAGGCCTGGATGTGGGAGCAATTGAATATATAAACAATCAGCTGATCAGCATCAGAGATGAAGGAAAGGCTATTCTTCTGATTTCACTTGAATTGGATGAGGTAATGAATATAAGTGATAGAATTCTGGTTATTTATGAAGGTGAAATTGTAGCTAATGTTAAACCCGAAGAAGTAACTATACAGGAACTTGGCTTATACATGGCCGGATCAAAGAGAAGTGAGGTTGCAGTATGAAAAAAGTGAAAAATGTGGTTTTAGGTGACGGCTTAAATAATGCTATTTCCTCAATATTTGCCGTATTAATCGGCCTCGCTTTTGGATTTGTAATTTTACTTATTACCAACCCCGGTGAGGCAGTTAACGGATTCATTATCATTCTAAAAGGTGGTTTTAGTACTGGCGGCAAGGGAATGGGACAGGTACTCTATTTTGCGACCCCTCTTATTTTAACCGGACTTTCCGTAGGGTTTGCCTTTAAGACAGGATTGTTTAATATTGGTGCAGCCGGACAGTTTATTATGGGAGCATTTGCTGCAGTTTATGTTGGCGTCAAATGGACATTTTTACCTGCACCATTACACTGGATGGTTGCTATATTGGCAGCTGCAATAATCGGAGGACTTTGGGCTCTTATACCAGGATTAATGAAAGCCTATTTAAATGTTCACGAAGTTATTTCAACCATTATGATGAATTACATTGGAATGTATACTGCAAATCATTTAATCAAATTAACAATTTATGATTCAAGAAAAGCCCTTTCCATGAATACTGCCCCATCAGCAGTCTTACCAAATGGAGGGCTCGATTATGTCTTTTACAATCCAATGGGAATTGGCAAAGACTTATCAACTATAAACAGCGGTATATATATAGCAGTTATTCTAGCCATCGTCATGTATATCATACTCAATAAAACCACTTTTGGATATGAATTAAAGGCTTGCGGTTTTAATAAATACGCCAGCAAATATGCCGGAATCAATGAAAAAAGGAACATAGTTCTGTCTATGGTGATTGCTGGTGCCCTTGCAGGAATGGGCGGAGCGCTTCTTTATCTGTCCGGAGCCAATGGAAGACATATCAGGGTTGTAGATGTTCTGGCAATGGAAGGGTTTAATGGAATTCCGGTAGCATTGCTGGGTCTGTCAAATCCAATTGGCATTGTTTTTTCAGCCATCTTCATTTCATACATCACACAGGGCGGAAACTATTTACAAACTCTTGACTTTGTTCCGGAGATTATTGACATAATTATTGCCTGCATTATTTACTTTAGTGCATTTTCTTTGGCTTTCAGATCGATTATTCCTAGAATCATCAGATTCAGGAAAGACCGTTCGGCAAGCGCTGCCAAAAAAGACGATAATGGAGGTGAAAAATAGATGAATATTTTATATTTGGTCGTTCAACAAACAATGTTTTTTTCAATTCCGCTTTTAGTGGTAGCTCTTGGTGGTATGTTTACTGAACGTGGAGGAGTAACAAACATTGCCCTAGACGGGGTAATGATTATTGGCGCATTTTCAGGGATATTTTTCATCAGTAAAATGCAAGGCTCCATGAGTGGACAGTTTCTGTTAATTCTGGCAATATTTATTTCAATTATTGTTGGTACAATTTTTTCATTATTACTTGCCTATTCTGCTGTCAATATGAAAGCGGATCAGATTATTGGTGGTACAGCATTAAATATGTTTGCACCTGCCTTCGCAATTTACGTGGCCAGAACACTTCAGGAAAATGGTGTACAGCAGATAACATTTATCAATACCTTCCGTATTCCATCAGTACCGGTGCTTGGGGATATTCCGATTCTTGGCGGACTGTTTTTTAAGAACGTCTATATTACAACCTATATAGGGATAGCAATATTAGTTGTTTCTGTTATTGTATTATACAAAACGAAATTTGGATTGAGATTGAGAGCTTGTGGAGAGCAGCCCCATGCAGCAGATTCAGTAGGTATTAATGTATATAGAATGAGATATGCAGGGGTTATGATATCTGGCGGGCTTGCAGGTCTTGGAGGATTGATTTTTGTAATTCCAACCTCGACGAACTTCAATGCTACTGTGTCTGGGTATGGGTTCCTTGCTTTAGCAGTAATGATTTTTGGCCAATGGAGACCTTTGAGAATATTATTTGCGGCATTTTTCTTTGGACTAATGAAAACGATTGCTTCAGCATATTCGGTTATCCCAATTCTAGCAACCGCAAGTATACCAAGCGACTTTTATAAGATGGTTCCGTTTGTTGCCACTTTAATTGTTCTTGCCTTTAGCTCAAAGTCGTCACAGGCGCCAAGGGCTATCGCACAGCCATATGATAAAGGAAGCAGGTAATCAGCAATGTCATTCTTACCGGTAACAATGCAAGAATGTATTGAAAGGGGTTTTGAACAGCCGGACTTTGTCTTAATTACAGGGGATGGTTATGTTGACCATCCCTCTTTTGGTATAGCTATAATAGGTAGAATTCTTGAGAGCCACGGTTATAAGGTAGCTGTTCTCGCTCAGCCTGACTGGAAATCGGCTGATGATTTTAAGCGTTTTGGAAAACCAAGATTAGGATTCCTAATCAGTTCCGGAAATGTGGATTCAATGGTAAACAACTATTCTGTCTTTAAGCATAGAAGGAAAAAAGACGAATATTCGCCTGGTGGAGTAGCCGGAAACAGACCGGACAGAGCCTTAATCGTCTATAGTAACAGAGCCAGAGAAGCCTATAAAGATGTACCTGTTATTCTTGGGGGACTGGAAGCCAGTCTAAGGAGACTGACCCACTATGACTACTGGGAAGATAAATTAAGAAGATCTATATTATTGGATGCTAAAGCGGATTTGCTGGTATACGGAATGGGAGAAAAAACAGTTATCGAAATTGCTGAGGCATTGGATGCTGGAATTGAAGCAAAGGACATCGGCTGGATAAAGGGAACCTGTTCTAAAACAAAGGAACCGGATATTGATGAAGACACAATTGTTTTGCCGGACTACGAAAGCTTAATACTGGAGGAAAACACCCCAATTAGAAAGAGCAGTTATTGCAGGAGTTTTGTTGTACAATATCAAAATAATGATTTTATAAACGGGAAACGTTTGATTGAAGCATATCCAAACAACTTTTTTGTTGTACAAAATCCACCTCAGTCCCCTTTAGAAAGAGATGAACTGGATGATGTCTACCAGTTGCCTTACGAAGGAACCTATCATCCAATCTATGAAAAAGAGGGAGGCATACCGGCAATAAAAGAAGTGAAATTTAGCATTGTCAGCAGCAGAGGTTGCTTTGGGGGTTGCAGTTTTTGTGCATTAACCTATCATCAGGGAAGAGAAGTAAGAAGCAGAAGCAAGAATTCCATTGTAAAAGAAGCTGTGGAATTAATTAAAGATAAAGACTTTAAAGGATATATTCATGATGTAGGAGGACCAACAGCAAATTTCAGAAATCCGGCCTGCGATAAACAGTTGACACTCGGTGTCTGTAAAACGAAGGATTGCCTTTACCCTGATGTTTGCAGCCAAATGAAGGTTGACCATACTGAATACCTAGATATACTTCGAACTTTAAGAAATATGGATATGGTAAAAAAGGTGTTTATTAGATCCGGAATAAGGTATGATTATGTATTAGGAGATAAAAATGAGGAATTCCTTTATGAATTATGTAAATATCATATAAGTGGCACTTTAAAAGTAGCACCTGAACATATTTCCAGTAATGTATTACGGTTAATGAAAAAACCGGGTAAAGAGGTTTTTATAGAATTCACGAAGAAATACAAAGCGATTAATAAAAAACTTGGATTAAAACAGTACTTAATTCCATATTTGATTTCATCTCACCCAGGAAGCACTTTGAAGGATGCGATAGAATTGGCATTATTCTTAAAGAAAAATGGTTTTGTGCCAGATCAGGTTCAGGATTTTTATCCAACACCAGGGACACTTTCTACCTGTATGTATTATTCAAAAATGGATCCATTCACTGAAGAATCAATATATGTTGCAAAGATACTGGAAGAAAAGAAACTTCAAAGGGCTTTACTTCATTTCAATAAGTCGGAAAATAAAGAGCTGGTTTTAAAGGCATTAAAAATTGCAAAGAGAGAAGATTTGATAAATGAGCTTACTACGCGCACTGCCAGAAATTCTGGAAGAAAGTAAAATTGAATATGAACAGGCCAAATCGTCTAAATTTGTTCTTAAAGAGGCTTTTTTCGAAAAGAGCGAAGGCGTTATAAATATAATGGCAAAAGGCGACAATTTAGCATTCATTAAATTTTTAATGGAGAATAAGGGATTTGAAGGAAAATTAAAGCTTGTTTATATTGACCCGCCTTTTTTTTCACAATCAGATTATGGTATGAATATTGAATTCCCATTGGGGGAAGAAAAAACCAAAGTGAAGAAAAAAGCATATACAGATACATGGGAAAGCGGCATGGAAGGCTATCTGAAGATGCTATGTACAAGATTATTCGGCATAAAGGACCTGCTTGCGGATGATGGTTGCCTTTGGGTGCATCTGGATTGGCATAGCGTTCATTATGTGAAGGTTATACTCGATGAAATATTTGGCGAGGCAAATTTTATTAATGAGGTAATATGGCAATACAAATCAGGCGGAACGAGTAAAAGACATTTTTCCAGAAAGCATGATACATTGCTTTTTTATGCAAAAAACAATAACTATTGTTTTAACGGGCAAAAGGAAAAGTCTTATAATAGAGGGTTAAAGCCATATAGATTTAAAGGTGTTAATGAATATAAGGATGAATTTGGATGGCATACGCTTGTTAATATGAAAGATGTATGGCAGATTGATATGGTTGGTAGAACAGCCGGTGAGAGAACAGGTTATGCAACGCAAAAACCGGAAGCTTTGATAGAAAGAATAATTGAAAGTTGCACTAAATCAGGGGATTTATGCGCTGATTTCTTTTCTGGTTCAGGGACCCTCGCAGCAGTATCCAATAAGTTTGACAGAAAGTGGATATGTTGTGATATTGGTAACCTCGCTATCATAAACTCATTAAGCAGACTTGCAGGGGATCATATTGAGTTCTCATTTTACGAAGAAGAACGATTACATGAAATTCCTGATTCAAATAAAAACATTGTTTTAAATATAAAGAATAGCAAAATTAATGAAACATCTGATCTGATCCAGTTAGAACTGCTGGATTTTAAACCGGAATTAGTTTTTGTAAAAGGCATGAATTCTAAAGATAAAAATACAATGACGATGGTTTTAAAAGAGGATTCTCTTCAACTTATTGAATATTGGAGTGTTGATTATCATTATGACGGGATTGTACACAGACCAAAAGAAGTATTTATAAAGAGCATTAAAGGCATAACAAGAAAAAGTAAAAGTATAATCAGTGGTTCGAAAAATATAAGCATTAGGCTTGTAGATTCATTCGGCACGAGTTATCATAAGATTATCGAGTTAAAAGAGGTGGCAAACAATGAAAATTAAAGAAAAAATCAGGAAAATCAAGGAAATTATTGTAACAAATAAAAAGGCAATAAAAAAATTTGCCGTTGATTTGATATATATATTGATTGGCTGTATAATCGGCGGATTTTCTCTTACAGCGATATTAATACCGAATGGTCTTTCCAGCGGTGGTTTAACGGGTATTGTAAGAATTATTCAGAATTTTATAGTGGTAGACTTTTCAATTTTATACTATGCTGGTACATTGTTTATCGTTGGCCTTGTCGCTATATTTCTGGGATTTAGGGAGGTTAGAAAGGTGCTGCTAATATCTATACTTTTCCCTGCTGTTTTAATGATTCTTGAGCAGTTTGATTTTAAACTGTTGGAAGAAAAAGATATCATATTAGCTGCCATTTTTTGTGGAATACTAAGCGGTGTTACCTCGGGTCTATTTTTTTATCGAGGGTATTCCTTTGCCGGAACTGATGCAATTGCAAAGATAATAAGAAGGAAATTTTTACCTCACATGAGTTTGAGTCAAATTCTGATGTTTGTGGATGGTTTAATTATAATATCCTCGGCCTTTGTTTTTGGCAGAAACATTGCATTGTATGCCTTAATTACACAAATAATATTTGCTAAAACTGTTGATTATGTTATTTATGGTTTTGAAACTAAATTTGTTCAACTTGAAATAATTACTGATAAACCAGAAGCG
>JAENWH010000196.1 GCA_016650135.1 Peptostreptococcaceae bacterium | reverse complement strand
TTCTGCTTGTTTTGCCTCAAATTCAGGTTTACGAGCAATTTTAGAATTTATCTTTTTTATTTCATCAATTATTCTAAGAACGTCTTGATTCTTTTCTTCAACTTCTCTTTTTTTATTTATTAAACGGTCGCCTATAAGTTTATTTAACAAATTCTCGGTAGACAATGAATCCCCAATTTTAGAAAGGTCTTTTTGTCCATAGTAGATTGGTTTTTTTACGATAGCACTTGGTTTTAAACCCAATTGCAATTCTTCGTTCTTATAAATATTGGTTCTGTCACCAAGTATTTTTTCTGTTATATATTCATTACCTTGGTCATCAATCATGACACAGGTAATTTTTCCGCCACTTCCAAGTAGTGCGTTTACGATTCCATTTTTATATGGATAATCTTCATTCTCTTTTTCCGACAATTCAATATCGAGAGCATACCTGATTGCTTCTAAAATTGAAGACTTTCCACTTCCTCTGATTCCAATCAAATTATTCATGGAATGGTTTAAATGAATAGTTTTACTATCCATTTTTCCTCCTGTGAAGCTAATAGATTTTATATAACCATTAATTGGAGGTGCCAATGATTTTGATTGGCGAAATTTTTCATCTAAAAGAGCATATTTAATAGCTTCGAAATTAAACGCTCCCAGTTTAAGGAAAGTCTTTTGCGTATCACCTTTTACTACATTGCCATTTCCTAATCCAGATATGCCTTCTTGCGCATTATCAGTTCCCTCAATAAATGCAGGAATTCTTTTTTTATCTTTTATTAATTCAGTTATTCGGTTTTGATTATCAAGACTTCTCATTTTTTGTAACCCTAACACTTTCTTTTCAAATGATTCAGATTTGATAAATGATTCAAGGTTTCTCCCCTTTAATTCTGTAAATAAACCATTGCCATCATCAACATGTGCTAAAACAAAGAAATAGTCTTTATTGAAAGTATTTAACGTTTTGTAGGTGTCTTGTAGAGAATGATTAGAATTTGGATATGGAGGAGTTGAAGGATTAGGAATTCCAATAAATGAAATATTCAAAAATTGTTCGATATAATTTATATTTTCGGGATTATAAATCCATTCATCACTAAAAACTATTAGAATGTGAAGTCCGGTTGCTCCATCTGAAATTGAAAACTCAACACCTGGAATTAAATAAATCTCTTCCTTTTTTGCATTTTTTCTTAATTCTTTAAATTCAGATAAAGCAAATTTATTGTGATTTGTAATGACACCAACTCTAATATCCTCTTTTTTTAGTTGGTCAATGTAGTTTTTTGCAAAATAATTTACATCATCATTATAGCTAAATTCACTATCTTCCTTAGTATGCAAATGAAAATCAGCTCTTATCCAAGAACTACCATTTTCAAATATCTTAATGTGCTTCTTCATAAGATTAATTTTCTTTTGTGGAAACAAGTAAATCTCTAATATCTACGTCTAATATTTTGGATATTTCCGTTAATACCTGAATGCTGGGTTGAGAATTATTATTACAATAATTGGTTACAACAACATAGCTTTTCCCGATTTGCTCTGCTAGCCATGTCTGAGTTCTTCCTTGCTCCTTTAAAACAATTTTTATCCTATTCATAGAGTCTTTCATTAGACTTTGATATATTTTATTAATAAACAAAGATATAATAATTTACTTTCACGCAATATGTATTTGTATTGTTATTTGATATATTCCTACATAGCGATGAGATGAAAATAGCTATTTTGGTATTTTAGAATTGGTGTTTTGTGTGTTGGCAAAAAAAAATGTGCTATTTGTGCGATGGGGTTTCTGCTTGCAATAATTCGGGGTAAAGACGCACGGCCGTGCGTCTCTACTACAACCAAGGATTGCTTATTTCACCAGAGAAGGGTTCTTCGTAACATTCATCTCCATCTATCACTTTGTTGGTTGACAATTGTTTCAGGGGAGTGAAGTTGATAGCCTTCTTCAAGCTACCATCGGCGTCTTTGGTTTCGGTGATGGCCGAAGGAAAAAGTTCGGCGATGCGGTCTATGTTTTGTTGAGTCAGGTCAGGGGTTTCTTGTTTAACCTTTTCCATAGTATTGAGTTGCTATTTTTTTATTTAATCTCTAAGGGTTTAATTCCCCGAAGCTCTGCTGCGAGGTAGTTTATTTATCGTTTTCCGCCATGACTTCTGATTTCTCAGGTAAAAGTGTATAATGATCCTTAACCTGATATTTAACCATCAGACTTGGAATATTGGTGAGTATAAAACCTGAGGCAAAAATGCTAATTATCATCATGTTGATACTTAAAACCTGATTCAAGGCAAAAGTGAATCCAATAAATAAAACATTTACGAATACGATCCATAACGTGGATTTCAAATGTGAATTTCCGAGTTCCAGAAATTTATGATGAATGTGATTCATGTCTGGAGAAAAGGGTGATCGTCTATTTAAAATCCGGAGAAAAAATACCCGCAACGTATCAATTATCGGAATAATCAGAATGCCTGTCGAAATTACAGGCGCATTCCGGATTGCATACGGAGCTTGCTGATTAATATTGAATTCGTTAAATTTAATTACCAGGCAAACCATGATTACCCCAATAATCAGCGAGCCTGTATCGCCCATGAAAATCTTATGCTTCTTTCCGAAAACATTAAAGATAAAGAATGCAATCAAACTACCGGTTAAACTGAAGCACATGATGCCGTATTCATAATGACCTGATAAAAGAAACCATGACCCAAAAACCACTGAAATCAAGATGCTTATTCCTGAGGCCAAACCATCAATACCGTCAATCAGATTAAAAGCATTGATAATTGCAATCATTACAAATAATGTAATTGCATAGCTAATCGTATAGTTGATCTCATATAATCCGAATGCCCCCTGAAGATTGGTAAATCTGAAATTACCGAGAACAATTAACATCGAAGCGATAATAAGTTGGGATATTAGTTTTTTAAGGGCAGAAATGTCCACCAGATCATCTTTTAGTCCCACAAAAAACATAAGGATAACTGCGGCAATCAGATATTTAAGTTCGCCGAAATTGTATCCATCAGTAGCAATGATTGTGCTCAGAATAAAACCGATGAAAATTGCAACCCCACCCAGAGTGGGAACAACTACCTTGGAGGCTTTTCGTGCATTTGGAGTATCATACAAATGTTTAGCAATTGATACTCTGATAATGGGGGGAATGGCTAAATAAACCAGAATGAAACCTAATAAGAAACCTATTGTTGAATACAGAATACTCATGTTGCAGTTTTATACAAAATAAAGGTATTGCTTTATTTTGTATAAAAAAATGTAACCAATCAGCCCAACGTAGATTAGAAAAAGTTTGTGAGAAAGCACCCGGGATATTTTGACCGTTTTTAATCTCATTTGGGTTAATTCCCCGGCCGCTTGCGGCGTATCTTGTTTTTGCGTTTTGGGGTTGATACTCCGTCCGCTTGCGGCGGGGTAGTTCATTGTAACGTTCTCTGTCTTCGTTTCTTTTTCCGCTTGTGCCTAATACCAATTTTTCCACAAACTTGCAGATTGGAGTTGCTAATATTACTGTAATTCAGGTAAATAACTAAGGTTTAACCGAAGTGGTATATTTTAATATACCACTTAAAAAAGTAGCAAAAAAAAGGCTATAAAAGCCCTTCATCTGCAAACGAGACCGATCCCTCTGGAAGCATAATAACGTGGTCAAGCAAAGGTAGGTCAAGAAAATTACCTCCATCTTTTATTTTCTTTGTGAGACTCTTATCTGTTATTGAAACATCACTTCCTACGAAAGTAGCATTATCGATCTTTGAAATCTATTTCTTCGTTGCCTTCAAACATCACCTTCTGTTTCTTTGTAAATATTCTCTTTACAAAGAAATTTTGAATATTCATAATGGGCAGACTCGTCCCATTAATTAATTTCATTCTTTTAAAAACTTATTTTTAAAAACGAATAATTATCATCCATATCATCTTGATGCGTATTAACTTGATTTTTAATATCTTCTAAAGATAATTCGCAGATAGTAGAAACATTATTTTTTTGCCAAAAACCATCAGAACACAGAAACAAAACATCTTCAGGCATTAGAGATAACTCAATGATTTCCGGCTCCTCTTCCATCGGAATGCCAGAGAGTGACCGGGTAACAATATTACCATAACGTTCAATTTCTTTAGTTGAAACATGTCCCTTTTTCTTCATTTCACTTATGAGCGAATGATCTACTGATTGGAAAAGAATCTCATTATTCTGAAATTGATAGATTCGGACATCCCCTACCCAAAAAAGATAGGCTTTATTTCTTTCTATAAGAACCCCTGCAATGGTCGTACCCATTTTAACTGCAAGCTTTTGCCGCTTTTCATTGATATTTTTATTGGCAATATTCAAAGAGTCAGAAAGTAACTTTCTAATTTCTGATTTCTCATAGTTGGCACTTAAGTATTCTGCAATAGATTCACAGGCCAAAGAAGAAGCTATCTCTCCATAGGAATATCCTCCCATTCCATCAGCAATGAGAAATAATGAGCAATTAGGCGATAGCTGACGGCTCAGTATATAGTCTTCGTTGTTTTCTCCTTTTCCTTTGGCAGAAAAT
>JAENWH010000255.1 GCA_016650135.1 Peptostreptococcaceae bacterium | reverse complement strand
TAAAAAAAATATATATAGTCGTTGGAGTAACTTTTTTAGGGTGGCTTATTGCTACTTTTACAATATTTAATGAAAGTTTTCTAACATGGGTATTTATCTATTCTACACTGTCTTTAATAGGAGCAGGAATAATTTATTTTGGCAAAAGGTCTGAAAATAAATAAGATACATTATTTATAAACTGTGTCGCAGTCGTAGAAAAAGGCGAAATAAAGATGCTTCATATACTATCAATGACTTGGGTGAAAAAAATAATGAGAATATTTAGCGTAAGAATTATTTGAAAGTGGAGTAATGACCTTGGGTAAATATGATTTGATTAGCCGTTTAAAAGAAGAATTAACCACGTTTGCCGGTAGATTATGATCTGTTTCAAATTCTTGACAAATATTTTGGCGCAAAAAACAGAGGTCTATTCCTTGACCTTGTTGCATACTCGATTGTATGTGAAAATAATGCCGGCCAATATTATCTGGATTATGCGTATAATCACCCTTTACTTACGGAGGGAATGCACATGTATAGCGATTCCAATGTCTCAACTTTTCTGACTTCGGTCACCAATGAACAGAGTATAGGGTTTTTGAATGAATGGAATATGACACGAATAACCGGGAGCCACTTTTCTATGAGCAGTATCCAGGAAGCATCGTAGATGTATCACAGTTATAGTTTATGCTAGAGAAAGCACGGGGATACGGATATAGACATGTTGGGTTTATCCTTGATAGAGGCGATTTCAACTAAGATCTTTGTGGAGTTTGTGGCACTGGTAGTGCGAAACAAGATATATACATTACTAAAAGATGAGATGATGAATTTAGAGAAAAAGCCAAATTTCATGACAGTTCCGGCTGCATTGAAAGAACTTGAGAAGATAGAAATGATATGTCAACTTGACGGCAAGTATCGCTTGGATCATGCAATCACTGCTACACAAAAGACAATACTCAAATCATTTCATATGAGCAGCAGCTGCATCAAGGACAAGTCCAATGAACTGAGCCGAGTAATAAGCGTGAGCGATAACTGATTACCATAGGAGGATGAAATCATGGCTAGAACAAAACAGAATATTTCGATTGATGAAAAGATTGAAAAAGCCCAAGATGCCGCAGAGAAGACAAAAGAAAAGTATGACATGGCGGTCAAGGAACCGAGAAGCTTGATGGAAAAGAAAGAAGCAATGAAGAAACAGGAACTGTTTAAGGCGATAGAAAACAGTCGAAAATCCTATGAAGGAATTCTTAATTTCCTTATGGCCGATGGGGCAGGTGAATGAAATGCAACTTCAGGAAGCATATCAAGTATTGAATGAGATGATGAAAACTTTTGAAACATGGTTTCCAATAGAAGATTCTGATACAAAAGAAGAAATTGAGATGTATAAAGAAAGATTTGCCGCAACGAAGTTGTGTATAGAATTAGGTGAATATACGAAAGATGATTACGAATATCTCTTTTTTATTTATGGTCTGGTGGTTGATAATATGGTCTATTATAAGGCTATTGGTGTGTTTATTGGCGCGTTATCTGAGGAATATGGTTGGATATAAGGTGTTTTGAGTGAGAAAAAATCAGGAAGTTAACACTAAAAGTAGGAATAATGGGGCAGAAAAAAATGAGATTATAACTTGCTAAAAGAACAAATGTTCGATATAATATTAAGTAAAGAAAGTATTTCAAGGAGAAATATGCAAGAGAATTGCAGGAGAATTTGGGACATACAAGGTGGGAGAATTTTGAATAACTATTGGGTGAACTTTAGACTTCTGTCAAAATTCTGGTATTGAAAAATTAGAGCATTTTCGTGAGGTTGCGAAAATGGATGAACCGGATAGTTGTACGAAAAGAAAAATTATGAATATGGATTAGCGGGAGGGAAAAATGAATAGCATTAAACTTTTTGAGTCAAAGGGAATAAGAAGTAAATGGAATAAAGAAGAAGAAAAGTGGTATTTTTCTATTCAGGATGTTGTTGAAGTTCTCACTGACTCTTCTAATCCAAAGGATTACATTAAGAAGATGAAGAAAAGAGATTCAGAAATAAATGCCAACTAGGGGACAATTTGTCCCCTAGTTGAAATGATAGCTGCAGATGGAAAGAAAAGAAAAGTTCAGGCGGCTAACATAGAAGGGACGTTACGCATTATTCAGTCGATACCTTCTCCTAAAGCAGAACCTTTTAAGCTTTGGTTGGCAAAAGTCGGCTTTGAAAGAATCGAAGAAATAGAAAATCCGGAATTGGCCAGTAAAAGAATTCGTGAAACTTACAAACTTAAAGGATACAGCGATGACTGGATTGAAAAGCGTGTGAGAGGAATAGCTGTTCGTGACCAATTGACTGATGAATGGAAAAAGCGAGGGGTTAAAGAGCAAACAGAATATGGAATTTTAACAGCTGAAATAAGCAAAGCAACCTTTGGAATGACACCATCAGAATATATAAAGTATAAAGACTTAGAAAAGCCGAATGATAATTTAAGGGATCATATAAACGATTTGGAACTAATATTTACGATGCTTGGCGAAGCATCAATTACTGAGATTGCCAAAACAAAGGATTCACAAGGCTTCAAGGAAAACAAATATGCCGCGGTTGAAGGTGGTAAGGTTGCTGGAGGTGCAAGAAAAGAACTGGAAAAACAAACTGGAAGAAAAGTGTCCACCACAGAAAATTTTAAAGAACTACCTGAGAGTGAAAAAAGGAAACTTATAAATCCGGGAAAGAAAATATAGTATCGCTTGACTGTAAGGATGTGGAATTATCAGCTAGGGTCTGGTGGCGCCGGTGAGGGATGAAAGCCGACCAGGGCAAGGGATGTGTGGTATTAAGAATGTGGAGTGAGAAGGAGAAACTAATGAGTAGAGAAACAGAAAAAATATTCAAGGAATTGGAAAAGTTTCTAAGCAATAGGGAAATTCAAGGTGATGAAGAATACAATCAGGCAGTAAAGGAGTTTATGAATATGCATAATAGTAAAACTCCCGAGAAAAAGGGAAATGATTCATTGGATTATCTTGAAATGGCATACGAGGCAGACAACGAAGAGGATACATTGAAATATGCTAAAAAAGCATTTCAATTGAATAAGGATTTACTGGATGCCGAAGTGTTAATTGCCGAATTGACATCGGAAAGCAGAGAAGAGTTGAAAAAGAAATATGAAAAATTTATAGAGCGTACAAAAAACCATTTGAAAAAGTCTGGTGTCTTGATTGATGAAAATATTGGACATTTTGGGGGCATCTTGGAAACAAGGCCATATATGAGATTAAGACACTCATATATCGAACTTTTAATTAGCCAAGGCAAATTCACAAAAGCTATTAAGGAATGCGAGGAATTGCTGGTATTGTCAGAAGGTGATAATTTAGGTATAAGATATAAACTCATTAGTCTTTATGCTTTTTTTGAGGATAAAAAGAATGTCATCAGTCTCCATGAAAAATTTGACGGCGAAATTAGTTCTCAGATGTTACTGGCAATTATTGCCTTATATTATAAGCTGGATGAGGAGAAGAAGGCAGAGACATATCTTAAAAAATTAATGACAATTAATAGGGATATTGTAGAAGTGTTTGATGACATCGAAGGTTTCCTTGAGATGATAATTGACGAAGACATAAACATCGGAATGTATCAGCCTGGTAGCAAAGAGGAACTTATGGTTGCCATATCCGATTCTGCCTTTCTATATACAACTTCACCAGAATTTCTTTTTTGGATTGCGGATCGAGTCGTAAAAGTTGGAAAAAATAAATTCAACTAAATTTCCTGATTTATCGTATTGACAAGAGTATTT
>JAENWH010000310.1 GCA_016650135.1 Peptostreptococcaceae bacterium | reverse complement strand
GAGGTTTTCAGGAAAAATGCTAATCTGTTCGACGAAGAAACAAAGAATTATATTTTAGCTGGCGATAATCCTCTTGATTTTAAAAATTTAAAGTTTACAAGAACCACCGATGAATCAAAAGCACTGAATTTAGATGAAAACTCTAAAATTATAATTTCAGCCAGTGGCATGTGTGAAGCGGGGAGAATAAGACATCATTTAAAGCATAATCTCTGGAATAAGAAAAGCAGCATCATATTTGTCGGTTATCAGGCCGAGGGTACGCTGGGCAGATTAATTGTTGAAGGGATAAAAGATGTCACTCTTTTTGGGGAAGAGATTCATGTGAATGCAGAAATTCATAATCTGGAAGGTTTTTCAGGCCATGCAGACAGAGAAGGTTTATTAACCTGGATCAGCGGGTTTAAAAAACAGCCGAAGCAGGTATTTTTCGTACACGGTGAGTTTGAGGCAAAACATGCTTTTGCCGATCTTGTAAAGCAGAAAATTAATCTGGACTCTATTGTTGTTGAAGGCTTTTCTGAGTTTGAACTGACCAACAGTGACATTGTAAACAGAGAGCAGTCGATGAAGGAAGCGATGAATGATGAGGTGCTGATGGGTGTAAAACTCAAAATTGCAAAAATCCATGACGACCTTGAAACCATATTAAACAATACCAGACTTGCCATGGCACAAGATATTACATCAGATAAACTTTCGGCAATCAATAACAGCGTTCTGGAACTTGAAAAGTCTACGGTGAATCTTGGTGCTGCCGTTACAAAAGGCGAAAATAATAATATTTAGATAGAGCATGCATTATAAGAGGTATTTGATGAAAAATGTAGTAGTAATAGGTATTGCAGGTGGTACGGGATGTGGCAAAAGCACGATGATTGATAAAATCAGAAGTGAGTTTCATGAGAAAATTACGATTCTAAGCCACGACTTTTATTACAAAGAACACAGCAATATGGAATTTGAGGAAAGAGAAAAATTAAATTATGATCATCCAAATGCGTTTGACACGGATTTATTCATTGAACATATAAAAGCGCTTAAGAATTGGGAATCAATTAATAGACCGGTATATGATTTTACAATACACAACAGAGTGAAAGAAACCGTTCATATTTCTCCGTCAAAAGTCGTTATCGTAGAAGGTATTTTAATATTTGAAAATAAAGAACTGCTGGATTTGCTTGATATTAAAGTGTTTATTGATACGGATGCGGATGTGAGAATTATCAGGAGAATTTTGAGGGATGTAAGTGAAAGAGGCAGGACGATGGAATCTGTTATTAATCAGTACCTGACAACCGTTAAGCTTATGCATGAAGAATTTGTTGAACCCAGCAAGAAAAATGCTGACATAATTATACCTGAAGGTGGTTTTAATGTTGTGGCTCTTCAAATGTTAAATGAAAGAATTAAAGCCTTGCTTTAAAGAACTGATGGAAAAAGAACGGATGACCAGAAAACTCAGTAAACACGGGAATAAAGTCAATACTAAAGATCTCATGGCTAAGGAACTGGGTATGTCCAGAGCAACATTATATAGAAAACACACTGAGCTGGATATAAAATAAGTTGAGAGATACATTGAATTGGCAGAAAAGATGCGAAATTCATCGCAGGCGGATTGCCTCTTTCAGCGGTAACGGACAGCACTGAAATAATGGAAAGAAAAGTATGAAGTAATAGGAGACGTCAGAGGCGTTGGTTCAATGATGGGCTGTAACATAAGCCACAAATAATAAACAAAAGAATCTCCCTTGGATTCAGTTCCAGGTGAGATTCTTTTTTAGTTTTGCCATTTCATTTACGTCAACGCGATTTCTCTATTAACAAGATCCTGTACAATTAAATCAAAGGTATGCTTATCGCGACAGCCGATTCTATGTAAATGGATGCCGTCAGTTAAATCACTAAGTGGTTTGCTTTGTGATAATTTCAACTTATTTATAAATTCATCTACATCATGTCGTGAGGTAATATCCAGTCGCCCGGAAATCTGGCCGTAAGTGCTATGCTCAATGGTAACGTCGATAACTGTCCCCCCGAAGTCAACGATGGCATATAACTCCTCAACTAATTTTTTCTCATCATGTCTGCATGCTATTATTCCAGTATAACCAAAAGACGACAGATTTTCTTCGTTTTCAAATACATATCCTCTTGGGGTTGCAGAAATATTCTGCCCAGAGGCCCTTAAAAGAGCTATATCGCCAACGATAATCTGTCTGCTGACATTTAATTGTACCGCCAGCATAGAGGCACTGACTGGCGAAGCTAAGCTTTTTATTATTTTTATTATTTGATTTCTTCTTTCAAGTTTACTCATCCAAAACATCCTTTCCTAGTACAGGTTATTAAAATTATACCTTTGTTCAAAACCTTTTGCAATACAAATGAAACTGTAGCAGTGAAACCGTTGAATATAAAGCTTTTAATATAAATTGACAGGTGTCAAGACACGTGCTAAAATAGTAAAAAAGGCGCCACCAGGCCCTAGCTGAAAAGGAGAACAAATGAGAGAATTTTTAAAAAGAAAAGATATAGAGTTTACTGGGAAAAGGTATTTTAACGATGCGTTATCCGCCATGGCTTTAGGATTATTTTCGTCGCTGCTGATTGGACTTATTATAAAGACATTGGGTGAACAGACTTTAAATTTGTTTGGAGAAAATTTTGTTTCTTTGTTTTGCATTGATGTTGGCGTCATTGCCATGGGGCTCATGGGTCCGGCGATTGGAGTGGCAGTGGCATGGGGGTTAAAGGCACCTCCTCTGGTGTTGTTCTCCAGTGTTGTGACTGGAAGTATGGGCGCTGTGCTTGGCGGACCAGCAGGAGCGTTTTTGGCTGCTGCAATCGGGGCAGAATTTGGAAAAGCAATTTCAAAGGAAACTAAGGTTGATATTATTGTTACACCTGCAGCCACTTTAATAATGGGGATGATTGGCGCTAAAATTTTTGGCTCGGCGATTGGGGCATTAATGACAGGACTGGGGAAGGTAATTATGGCTGCCACTGAATTGCAGCCGTTTTTATTCGGTATCATTGTTGCGGTCATCGTAGGATTGGTGCTGACGGCACCGATTTCCAGTGCGGCTCTTTGCATAATGCTTGGTCTTGGCGGGCTTGCTGCCGGAGCTGCAACGGTGGGATGCGCTTCTCAAATGATTGGTTTTGCCGTAATAAGTTTCAAGGATAACGGGGTAGGCGGTCTTTTTGCACAGGG
>JAENWH010000062.1 GCA_016650135.1 Peptostreptococcaceae bacterium | reverse complement strand
TGCCAGAATTTGCTGGCTGGATGGAGAAGGCCCATGGATTGGTCTTGCGGTTTGTATTTCCATGTTAATTATCGTGATGGCAGCAAAAAGTATTGGAAGCATGCTTCCAATGGCAGCCAAAAAAGTTGGAATTGACCCTGCTTTGATGGCGAGTCCAATGATCGCTTCCATTACAGATATGATTTCAGTTGTCACTTATTTCTTGCTGGCTTCATTAATTCTTGGGTTATGATGATGTTTAAATTAAAGGAGAGAAATCCCGACAGCCATAAAGGGAATTATGGAAAAATATTAATCATTGCAGGAAGCAAGGGGATGGCAGGTGCTGCGGTTCTTTGCGCAAAAAGTGCGCTGAGATCAGGATCAGGACTTGTACAGATGAGCGTTCCCAACGACATATTATCTGTTGTTCAAACAGCAGTTCTTGAAGCAACCTGCATTCCAAAGGAAAGCATTATCTCCAGGCTTGACAGGTATGATGCTATTGCTTTTGGGCCAGGTCTTGGAAATAACGAGGAAGATTTTTTACTGTTACAAGAAATTTTTGATAAATATAACAAGGTTATTGTAATCGATGCAGATGGACTGAATATGCTTTCAAAAGACAACAGATTGCAGCTGGTAAAAAACAGTAAATCAAAAATAATAATAACCCCTCATATGGGAGAAGCAATGCGGCTACTTCATTATAAAGAAAAAGCGGTTGATGGTCTGAATAGAGAAGAGGTCGCAAGGGAACTGAATAAATTGTCGGATGCGATTGTTGTTTTAAAAGGTCATCACACGGTAGTTTTTGACGGAAAAGAAATATGGATCAATAAAAACGGAAACCCTGGGATGTCGACTGGTGGAACGGGAGATGTTTTGACAGGAATAATAGTTAGTTTATGCGGACAGGGATATGAACCCCAAATGGCAGCGAAAATAGGTGTATACGTTCACGGACTGGCAGGAGACCTTGCAAAGAAAGATTTAGGAGAGCATGGGATTATTGCGGGGGACATTTGTTATTACACTGCGAAGGCATTGCAGATAATGGTAAAGGGATAGGTGTTGCAGATGAAAAAAAATACAATAATAGTTTTGATTGGTGTTTTTATAATTGGTGTTTTCATACTTGGAAGAGGAGTGGTTTCGGCGGAGGTAAACGCCCCCGGATCAGAAACTGACCCCGTCGTCACTAAAAGCTACGTCGACAGTAAGGTCTCCTATTTGCCAGTTAAACTTGAAGCCGGGCAAACCCTCATTGGCGATGAGGGTACTGAAATAATACTAAGAAGTGGCGAAGCCACAGCAATAGATAATGGGGCTAACGGTGTATCGGATGTTTCTGCAGGCAAAGATTTAATGACCGGCAATCCGGTGGCAGCAAATCATTTACTGTTAATCCCCAGAAAAGATGGCAGGGGAATTGCGGTGACTACAGAGGTCTGGGTTATTATTAGAGGAAACTATACTATACAATAAGGGAGCAGAATATGAAAGCATTCATTAAAAACAACAAATATATATTGATAGGAATTATAGCTGCCTTTCTTGTTGCAATTACAATTATTGGTGGAAGAGGCATTATAGAAAGCAGCAACAAATCGTATGATGTTGTTTTAGACTATAACGAATTAGTAGCAATGGCGGAACAATCCGATAAAGATGTTTCCTGGTGGTTAAATGAGTTTAAGAATAAGATGGGTATCACAAAGGTTGGTCTTTCTGAAGAAAATATCATGTCACTTATGGAGGATGTTGAAATTCCTGTGAGTGGCAGTTTAATGGGAGAGATTACCAAACAGGCAAACTGGAGGGAACAATATCCGGCAGAACTGGTCTTAGAACTGGAAAAAAACGGTTTTGACCCCTATGATGTGTTGATTGAACTGGATAACTCAGAAACGAGCAATTTTGTTTTAAATGCAATAAAAGAGCGTCTACAGCCAGAAATGTATTTCATTGTAAAAAGTGGAGAAAAAGGGTTTGCAGTGTTGGATGGCACATCGGATGTAACTCTATATACTGAGAAATACAAAGAGATGACTTCGAAAAATGCAGGGTTTATGGAAAAAGTGGATTATGAAGGTTCAAAACTGATGTATATAAGTTTGGGCTTTTTACCAGATAAAGTTAAAAAAATTCAAGCGGCAGGAATGGAAATTGTTCCTAGAACCTCAAGTTATAATGGCTGGAATGACATGAAATATGCAAAAGCAGTCATAGCTGAATATGAGAAATATAACATTAACCCAAAATATATTATAGTTGGAGGAGAGGCAGTAATTGGTTATGATGATGGAGTTGAAACCGCGGAGGATTATCTTAATAAAAATAATACAGCTATTGGATTAATTGAAAACACGACACAATTGCAGAACATTATGCAATATGGCGTTGAAGATATAGCAAAGGACAACAATTATAACACTGTAAGAGTATTTTCTGTTTGGAACTACATTCAAAACAGATATCAGTATTACGGCTATCCAGGCGCAGAAGAAATTGAAAATACTTTATTCAGAGCTGTTACAGAAAGAAACATCAGAGTGATTTACTTTAAACCCGTTATGGAGTTTAAAGACCTGCACACCTATGTTACAGATCCTGCTGTATACGAAAATATGTTTGGAAATCTGGAAACCAGATTGAGCAAGCATCATATATCCTTTGGGGATGCAACAATTATGTCAAATCAGCAAATAGATCCTATCCTGAAATTAATTTTAGGTTTTGGATGTATCCTTTCAGGAATTCTGCTGGTGGATGCTTTTCTTCCAATAAAAAAGAAAACAAAAGCAATTTTAGCATCAATTGGATTTCTGGGAGTAATTGGGGCTTACCTGCTCCTCCCCAACTGGATCGTGTTGATTGCAAGCTTTTCTTCCGCGGTCATCTTTGGCTGTATAGCGGTTACTTTATATACAAAATTCAGCAAAAATTTCTCTGACAGTCTGGGAAAAGACACAAAATTAACTAAAATCATAATATTGGCCGTCATGACACTGGTACTTTCAGTTATAGTGGCGCTCATAGGTGGCATGTTTACTGCAGCACCAATTTCTTCTGTTAATTTTATGCTGGAGATTAATACATTCAGAGGTGTAAAAGCGGCGCAGCTCCTGCCAATAGCCTACTTTGCAATTGCTTATCTGGCATACTACGGTTTTGGAAACAGAAAGGAAAAACCGGGTAAACTGGAATTTTCGGATATTAAAGGTATAATTAATACGAATGTCAAGATTTGGATGGTTTTGCTGGCAGTTGTAGTGGGTGTAGTAGGCGCTTATTACATAATAAGAACCGGGCATGATTCTTCCATTCAGGTTTCAAGTTATGAAATGCTTTTCAGAAACAAGTTGGAAGACTATTTAATTGCAAGGCCAAGAACAAAAGAATTCTTGTTTGCATTCCCTGCAATTATGCTTATGGTTTACACCTCCATCAGAGGCTTCAAACTTTGGACAATCATATTTGGATTAAGCGGGGTTATTGGAGTAACATCAGTTATTAATACGTTTATGCACATCAGAACACCTTTATATTTGGGATTTTTCAGAACCGGGTATTCATTATTGATTGGAATAATAGTTGGGGTCTTTGGAATACTTATATTTGATGCATTATACAAAGGATATTTGAAGTATTTCAAAAACCGTCTTGAAAGTAAAGGAGTTTAGTTTGAACAGTAATAAGATGAATAAATTGCTTATTTCGGGATATTATGGATTTAATAATATCGGAGATGAATCAATTCTTAGAGCAGTTGTTGATAATTTAAAAGAGAAGCTAGACAAGATTGAAATAACTGTATTATCTCAGGATTCTGTTTCAACAATTGAAAAATACGGGGTTCATGCAGTAAACAGAAAGTCAATTATCAATATTATTAAGGCAATCAGCAAATGTGATATTTTAATTAGCGGTGGAGGAAGCCTTCTTCAGGACGTAACGAGTAAAAGGAGTATTTTTTATTATCTTTTTATTATATGGGCCGCAAAATTATTTGGAAAAAAAGTGCTGATCTACAGCCAGGGTATAGGACCAATCAATTCAGTATTTAATCGGAAAATAACCTATAGAATTTTAAGTAAAACAGATGGAATCGTTGTCAGAGATGATGCATCAAAGGAATTACTTGCTGAAATCGGTATACCTAATGAAAAGATTATAGTAACAGCTGATCCTGTCCTTAGAATTAAACCGGTTCCTTTAGAAGCAGGCAGAAAAATACTTGAAAATGAAGGATTCATAAAGAATCCGGAAAAGACGACAGTTGGATTTGCCATAAGAGAAAGAAAGGTGGACAGCAAATTCGTCGATCAGC
This sequence comes from Peptostreptococcaceae bacterium, assembly GCA_016650135.1. Next base: position 4,246 of record JAENWH010000062.1, on the reverse strand, counting down.
TCTGTATTTCCATGAACAGACTTATTGAGGAATATCATGTGGAAATTGTTCTGATACCTTTTCATTACAGTGAAGATATGGACGTAGTTGATGAAATTGAAAAAAGACTTGAAAACAGAGTTTCTGTCATCAGACATAAATATCTAACCGATGAAATGCTCAGTATCATCGGGAATATGGACTTTTTGGTAGGTGTAAGACTTCATGCTTTAATTCATGCGGCAATAATGGAAATCCCCATGATTGCCATATCTTATGATCCAAAAATTAATTCTTTCATGCATTCAATCGGACTTCGGGCGATGTGCAGCATTTATGATTTTGACAACGTGTATTTTATTGAAGAATTTGAAAAAACCTGGCGGAACAAGGTGAAGGTTAAAAATAAAGTCAGAGAAAAAATACAAGTGCTTATTAAAAGGCTTGATATGAATGAAGAAATAATAAATGAACTGATGGAGAAATAATATGAACAGCTATAAAACAATTAAAATACTTGATGTCCCTGTGGATATGGTTAATAATCATCAGGCAATGAAAGTTTTCAGTGAAATGATGGAAAAGGATGGCTGCAAATTAATTGTTACCCCTAATTCAGAGATTGTGTTGAATGCAACAAAGGATTTGGAATTAAAACGACTGATTGAACAGGCGGGGCTGGTTATTCCAGATGGGATAGGGCTGGTGTATGCGTCAAAAATATTAGGAGAGCCTCTTTCAGAGCGAGTAACAGGGGTGGATTTTTTAAACCTGATATTAGAATATTTGGAGGATACAGGGAAATCAATTTACCTGATTGGCAGTAAACCTTGTAATGAAGAAAGAACTTCGGTAGCGGAGCTCGCAGGTAAGGCAATGCAGATAAAACACCCGAATCTGAAAATAGCCGGCACAAGAGATGGCTATTTTACAAAGAAAGATGAGCCTGAAATTGTGAAGGAAATAAATGCGTCTGGAGCGGATTTTCTTTGTGTTGCATTGGGTTCACCAAAGCAGGAAAAATTTGTTTTTGACAATAAGGATGAGTTTACAACTGTCAAAGTGGGCATGGGAGTAGGAGGAAGCTTGGACATATGGGCAGGAACCGCTAAAAGGGCTCCTGTGTTTTATCGGAAACATGGGTTGGAATGGCTCTACAGATTTATTAAAGAACCAACAAGATATAAAAGAATGGCTCAACTGCCATTATTTATTATAAAGGTAATTATTAAAGGCAAAAACTAGGAGGAAAAAATGGCGTTCAAAAAATTGGAAGATATTTCAAACAACATTAGAATCAGTATTATAAAAGCGGTTCATGCAGCAGGGTCTGGTCATCCGGGGGGATCTCTGTCGGCTGCAGATATTTTAACTGTTCTCTATTTTCATGAAATGAAAATAGATCCAAAGGATCCAAAGATGGAAGATCGAGACAAATTTATCCTTTCCAAGGGTCATGCTGCCCCTGTTCTTTATTCAACATTGGCAGAAAAAGGATTTTTCCCAAAGGAAGAACTGCTTACTTTGAGAAAATTAAATTCAAAGATTCAAGGCCATCCGGATATGCGCAAAGTTATCGGAGTTGAAATGTCAACTGGTTCACTGGGTCAGGGCTTTTCTGTTGCCGGTGGGGTTGCAATGGCAAATAAAATGGATGGTAAAAGTGGCAGAGTGTACGTTTTGTTAGGCGATGGGGAATTGCAGGAAGGGCTGGTCTGGGAGGCTGCAATGTCGTCGGCTCATTATAAACTTGACAATCTGGTCGCAATTGTCGATTGGAATGGTCTTCAGATTGACGGAAATAATGATGATGTAATGACAGTTAAGCCGATTGATAAGAAGTTTGAGAGCTTTGGCTGGAATGTAATATCTATAGATGGACACAATATTGGACAGATTATAGAGGCTTTGGCTCAAGCTAGGGAATTTAAAGGCAAGCCGACGGCAATTATTGCGAAAACCATCAAAGGCAAGGGAGTTTCCTTTATGGAGAATGTGGCAGGCTGGCATGGAAAAGCACCAAATGATGAGGAAGCAAAAATGGCAGTTAAAGAATTGGGAGGATTGTGGTAATGGACGTTAAAATGGCAACAAGACAAGCTTATGGAGAAGTATTGATTGAGCTTGGAGAAAAATATGAAAATATGGTTGTAATGGATGGAGATCTTTCGAAATCTACAATGACAGCGGAATTTGGCAAAGCATATCCAGACAGATTTATTAATATGGGCATAGCGGAGCAAAATATTTATGGCGCTGCGACCGGGTTTGCAATTTCCGGCAAAGTTGTTTTTGCCAGCACCTTTGCCATGTTTGCTGCAGGCAGAGCTTTTGAAATTATAAGAAATTCAATAGGATATACAAAAGCAAACGTTAAAATATGTGCGACACATGCTGGAATTACAGTAGGAGAAGACGGCGCAAGCCATCAGACTTTTGAAGACCTGGCATTGATGAGAACCATTCCAGGGATGATGGTAATCAATCCTTCGGATAGTGTTTCTACCAAGAAACTTTTAAGACAAGTGGCAGAAATAAAGGGGCCAGCCTATGTGAGACTTGGAAGGTATGCAGTCCCTAATTTTTATAAAGAGGATGATATTATTGAAATTGGCAAAGGGAACTGTGTCAGAGAGGGAAAAGATATCACCATTGTTGCTACAGGTATTATGGTTAATGAAGCGTTTCTGGCGGCAGAAACCTTGAAGGAAGAAGGAATTGAGGCGAGAGTTATTGATATTCACACTATAAAACCTTTAGATAAAGAAATCATTATTAAAGCAGCTAAAGAAACTGGTCTCATAGTTACGGCGGAAGAACATTCCATTATTGGAGGATTGGGTTCGGCTGTTTCTGAGGTTGTTTCCCAGAATTATCCCGTTAAAATGGAACTAGTTGGTCAAATGGACACGTATGGTGAATCCGGGAAGCCAGAGGAATTAAAGAAAAAATATGGCATGAATTCAGATGCTGTTGCTGCCGCCTGCAGGAGACTTTTAAACAAGTAGAAGACCCGTTTAAAGAACTGTTTGGTAAAACAATAACTAAGGTACGCTGAAATATTAGATAATCTAATAGAAGAGGCGTACTTTTTTGTTGGATGAAAAAAATTCGCTTGAATAAAATGCAACTCCAGTAACTGAAAAAAATTCCATTAATTGGCATTTACATAATTGTGATATAATGGTAAAATATTACATATTACATTAAACGCCAGGGGGTATTAATTTGGATAGATCTGTATTAAGAGAAAAGCTCTTCAATGATAGTGAATATTTTGAACGGATAAAAATTGGTGTTGTTCCTTTATGTCAAGGAGCAGGAGCAACACTGGTAGCTACCTCAACAGGAAAATTATTAAGCGGAAATAAAGATATCAAAGTTTCTTTTGTCGAAATAGTAAAAGAAAAGGATGTTGGCAGTAGATACACTTATGATTCTTTAGGAATAGATAAAAGATTTGCAGGGAGAAATTTTAATGATTTATTCCAGTTGAATTTAATGGGTGAAACAACAAGAGGGATAACCAATATTGATGATGGCATAAATTGGATATTGCATAAACCAAAAGTCAAAATGGCAGGGAACAATAATAGTGAAGCGTTAAATGCCGGACAAAATTCAGATAACCTGAGAATCATTAACAATGCTGCAGGGGACATTATAATCTGTGATTTTGAAATACACAGTCAGATGATGGAACTTTTAGCGGATATGGATGTCTTAATAGTAGTTATTGATCCCATGCCGTCATCACTCCTCGCTGGATTTCAAATGCTGGCATACTGTAAAAGTCTCGAGGAAAAGGGGCGTCGTATCTTTTGGGTTGTAAATAAGGATAATGGTGGAATAAATAAAAGAGAACTGCATCAGTTCCTGAAATTAAAAGAGTTATATTACATACCGCTTATAAAAGGTGATGAACTATATTCTGCTGAATACAACTGCCTGCTGCCGGTTTCCAGCAGGCAAATAAGGAATGCACTGGAGAACCCTTTAAACAAAATTATAAAGTCGATTTTTGGCTAATTGCTTGTACAATGGAAGTATAATGTATTATAATAAAAAGTGGCATTAAAACAATTTTAGCAAAAGGGGGGGATTTTACCTTAATGATTATATTTGATAAGGTGACTAAATATTATAAAAAAAATGTAGGCTTAGAGAATGTGAGTGTAACAATAGACAAAGGGGATTTTGTCTTTTTGGTAGGGCCCAGTGGAGCTGGAAAATCAACATTTATCAAGCTGATATTAAAGGAAATTGA
>JAENWH010000172.1 GCA_016650135.1 Peptostreptococcaceae bacterium | reverse complement strand
CTATATGATTATTACTTATCGGATGCTTATCTTGAGTCTTTAACCGGAACACTTGGTGCGGCACAAATTGTATTGTAACAGAAATAATATTTATTATACACAAATGGAAAATGTTCATGGAGGAAAATTTTTATGGCAGTTAAACAATTTAAAGCAGAATCAAAACGTTTATTAGATTTAATGATTCATTCAATCTATACAAACAAGGAAATTTTTATAAGAGAACTAATCTCAAATGCCAGTGATGCAATAGATAAAATGTATTATAAGGCATTAAATGAAGAAAATATTGATTTTAACCGAGGAGATTATTACATAACAATTTCTGTAAATAAAGAAAAAAGATTACTGATCATTTCTGATACAGGAATAGGCATGTCCAAAGAAGATCTTGATAACAACCTTGGTATTATTGCTCAAAGTGGCTCTCTAGCATTTAAAGATGAAAATGAAACACATGACGGGTATGATATCATTGGTCAGTTTGGTGTAGGCTTCTATTCCGCCTTTATGGTAGCGGATAAAGTTACAGTAATAAGTAAACCATATGGTAGTCAAGAGGCCTTTAAATGGGAATCTAAAGGCGCTGAAGGGTATTCTGTTACTGCTTTCAAGAAAGACAGTCACGGAACGGAAATCATTCTTAAAATAAAAGAAAATTTTGAAGATGAAAATTATGATATTTATTTAGAGGAATATGAAATAAAAAGAATTATCAAGAAATATTCTGACTTTATCAGTTACCCGATAAAAATGGGCGATGAAACGATTAACAGCATGGTACCTATTTGGCGTAAAAATAAGAATGAACTGAAGAAAGAGGATTATGAAAATTTTTATTCTGAAAAACATTATGGATTTGACAAGCCGTTAAAGTATTTTCATGTTAGCGTAGATGGTGCAGTCAAATATAATGCAATTTTGTACATACCATCCAAACCTTCCTATGATTTTTACACGAAGGAGTATGAAAAAGGACTGGAACTTTATTCCAGTGGTGTAATGATTATGAATAAGTGCGGGGATTTGCTCCCTGACTATTTTGGATTTGTTCAAGGCTTAGTTGACAGCGAAGATTTATCACTGAACATTTCAAGAGAGATGCTGCAACATGATCGTCAGTTAAGATTAATTGCAAAAAAAATTAAAGAAAAAATTAAAAGTGAATTATTAAACATGCAGAAGAACTCAAGAGAAAAATATGAAGAATTTTTCAAAAGTTTTGGAAAAACATTGAAATATGGTGTTTACAGTGAATTTGGTAAAAATAAAACGGAAATTGAAGATTTGCTTTTATTCTATTCATCAAAGGAAAAGAAACTTATTTCGCTTGAAGAATATATTATAAAAATGCCGGAAGATCAAAAATATATCTATTATGCAAGTGGAGAAAGTTATGAACGGATTGAAAAACTGCCGCAGGTTGAAAGAGTTACGGACAAGGGTTATGAAATCCTGTACTTTACTGATGAAATAGATGAATTTGCAATTCAAATGATTCATAAGTTCAAAGATAAAGAATTCAGATCAGTATCAGCCGGAGAAAATGGAATTAGTGATTCTGAGGAAGATTTGGATAAAAAACTGTCAGATGAAGAAAAGGAACTCATCGACTTTATGAAGGAAGAATTGAAAGATAAAGTAAAAGATGTTCGTATTTCAAAAAGATTGAAAACGCATCCTGTTTGTCTGACTGCGGATGGTGCATTGTCAATTGAAATGGAAAAAATTCTTAATTCAATGCCGGAAAGCGAAGGAATAAAGGCGGATAAAATACTCGAAATAAATGAAAATCATGAAATATATCAAAGTTTAAAAAAATTATTTGAAAATGACAAGGAAAAGTTGAAACAATATACATATATCCTATATAATCAGGCATTGTTAATTGAAGGACTTGATGTGGAAGATCCTGTTGAATTAAGCAATAAAATATGTGACTTAATGAAATAGGGTTTGCCCTTTAAATAATAGGATGAGGTAGCTTGAATTGAAAAAACTAATTATTGCAGAAAAGCCATCAGTTGCAAAAAATATTGCTGAGGCACTAAACATAAAATCTAGAAGTGATGGGTATTTAGAAGGTGATAACTATATTGTCACCTGGGTATTTGGTCATTTGCTACAATTGTATGACGTCGTTGATTACGATGAAAAACTTAAAGGCTGGAGGCTTGAGAATTTCCCGTTTATACCCTCAGAATTTCAATATAAAATTAAATCAAAGAATAATGAAAGAGGAATAATTGATGAAGGTGCCCAAAAACAAGTAAATATAATAAAAAATTTAATACAGAGAACAGATGTTGATGGTGTTATATCAGCGACTGACTATGACCGTGAAGGACAAGTTATAGCTGATGAAATATTTTTGTATTTAGATATAAAAAAGCCAATATTCAGATTGCTTTTGAATGAATGGACCCCTGATGAAGTCTTAAAAGGACTTGGTTGTGTCTGCCTTAATTCAGAAATGAAATCAATGCAAGATGCTGGATTTGGAAGACAAATGGCGGATTGGCTTATTGGCATCAATTTGACATCGGTTGCAACTGTGAAATACAGAAATTCTAATAACTCAAAAGTTTTAAATATTGGACGTGTTTTACTACCTACATTAAAAATTATATACGACAGAGACAAAGAAATAGAGTCTTTTGAAAGCTCAAAGTATTATAAGTTGATTTCCTTTAACAAAACAGAAAAGGGAGAAATTATAGAAGCAACTTACGCTGAAGATGATAATGAGAAATTTGAAGATATAGCTATATTACAAGCAATTGAGAGTGAAATTAAAGGTAAGAGTGTTATTGTATTTGATAAGCAGGTTGAAAGAAAAAAGGAATACCCACCGTATTTGTTTAACCTTTCAAACTTACAGGGTTATGTTACGAGTAAATATAAAGGCTGGACATCGGATAAGGTTTTAAAAGTTGCCCAGGAACTTTATGAAAAAAAACTTATTACTTATCCAAGGACTGCAAGCAGTGTTTTAGACGAGAGTTTAACTGAGAAAGTCAACAAAGTACTTGACCTATTAAAAAAAAGGCTGCCTTATGAAAGCGAAATTCAGTTTAACACTTCAAAACGAATATTTGACAGCTCAAAAGTTGAAAGCCATTCAGCCATAATTCCAACGTATATAATGCCAGGAAAGATTACCCTGGATGAAGATGTTGTATATCAGGCAGTTAAAAATAGATTTATTATGCAATTTCTTCCAGTAGCAGAAAGTGAAGAAACAAAATTATCTTTGAGAGTTTTAGACAGTAGCATTAAAGGAGAATTTGTTTCAAAGGGAAAAGTTCAAATTGCTGAGGGGTGGAAGGTTGTTGAAAAAATAATGACTAAGGAAACTATATTACCCCTTGTTGAGCAAGATGATAAATTAAAAATCACCAAGTCTGAAATTGGCGAGGTCGTTAGAAAACCTCCAAAAGCTCATTCTGAAAAGACATTGCTGAGAGTTATGGAAACATGCGGGAAAAGTTTTGAAGAGGATCAATCAGAAGAAATGATGATGTCAATTTTGACCGGTTTCAGTATAGGTACACCGGCTACACGAGCCGAAACCATAAAAAAATTAAGAGATGTGGGATATATTGAGTCAAAAGGGAAAAATTTAGTCTGCACAGAATTAGGCATTATGCTTGTTGAAACTTTCCCTGTTAAAGAATTGTTTGATTTGGAGTATACAGGCAAACTTGAAAAAACACTTTCGGATATTGAACGGAAAAAATTCAACAAGCAGGATTTTCTTGATTTGATAGTAGAATTTACAAGAAAGTCAGTCAGTGACATTAAAAATGACATTATATTTGGCTCAAATGTTGTGTTACCTGATACAGTAGAAATAATTGGAAAGTGTCCAGAATGTGGGAATCCAATCATAGAAAATGAAAAAGCATTTGGGTGCAGCAATTGGAAAAACGGCTGTAAATTTACTATTTGGAAAAACGACAAATTTATTGAATCATTTGGCAAAAAAATTACTGCTGATGTAGTAAGAATTTTACTCGAAAAAGGTAGAGTTGGCTTTAGAGGACTATTGAGCAAAAAAGGTAATAAATTTAGTGCTTATTTCAAGTATGTAAAAGATGCAGAAAAGGGAAATTATAGTTGGTCAATGGAATTCATTGATGAAAATAAAAGTAATTAATTAATCCTATCTAAACAATCAAGGGGGGGGATGATGGAAAATCGAAAGATACGAAAATTAATAAATATTATCATGGCTTTCGCTACGATTACAGCCCTTGCGTTTCTTATTTACGGGATAAAAACAGACATTTTTTATTCACAGGCAGTATTAGGAGATTTCTTGACGAAATTCGGGTTATGGGCTCCAATTATATTTATTGTATTCCAAACTGTGCAGGTAGTGTTCCCAATTTTGCCAGGAGGAATTGGGCTTCTTGGGGGTGTATTGATATTTGGACCTTTGACAGGTTTTATTTATAATTACATTGGCATATGTCTTGGCTCGATTGCAGCATTTTTAATTTCAAAGCATTATGGTACTCCGATTTTAGAATCATTATTTAGCCTTAAATTACAAAAAAAATATATGAGTTGGGCAGGAAATAAGGAATTCCCCAAGTTGTTTACTGTAGCAATATTTATGCCGGTAGCACCAGATGATTTTCTGTGCTATTTGGCAGGGACAACAAAGATGACTTTAAAAAGATTTACAACAATTATTCTACTTGGAAAGCCCTTTGCAATTGCTCTCTACAGCTTTGGTCTTAGTGCAGTTTTCCAGCATCTGGCTCTTCTAGTTCAGTAAAAAAATCGATTTTATGAGGTGAAACATTGAAAATTTTATTGTATTCAGGCTTATTATATTTGGTGAATAAGAGTGGTGTGGGAGAAGCAGTTCG
>JAENWH010000180.1 GCA_016650135.1 Peptostreptococcaceae bacterium | reverse complement strand
TGTCAGTTTTGTACAAAAAAATACTATTTCGAAAAGAGCGAACTTGAAAAAATTCTGGAGGAAATATAATGAGAAGGTTGGGAATAATATTTGGAGGCCGTTCCGGGGAACATGAAGTCTCTCTTATGTCGGCTACCTCGGTAATTAAAGCAATGGATAAAAGTCGTTTCCAAATTGTAATGATAGGTATTTCCAAAAGTGGTGAATGGCTGAGGTATGACGGATCCATTGAACATATCGAAAATGGGGAATGGGAAAAGCAGGCTAGGCATTTTGAAGTAGGCTCTTTAAAACAGGAAGTCGATATAGTTCTTCCAATACTTCATGGCCCCTACGGCGAGGATGGCACTATTCAAGGGTTGTTTGAAATGCTTGACATCCCGTATTGTGGATGTGGCGTTTTAGCGTCTGCTGTTGCAATGGATAAAATGATTTCAAAAGAATTATTTGTGAAAGCAGGTCTTCCTGTTTGTAAATACACATTGGTTTTTTCAGAGAAAATTGAAGACCAAGGGGATATGCTGGAGGAAATCCGAAGAATTGAAGAATGCGTTCCTTATCCGATGTTCGTAAAACCTTCTAATATGGGATCCAGTGTTGGAATTACCAAGGCAAAGACTAGAGAAGGCCTGGAAGAGGCTCTCCGGATTGCAAGGAAATATGACAGAAGAATCATCGTAGAAGAAGGAATTGACTGCAGAGAACTGGAAGCTGGCGTGATTGGGAATTTTAGCGCTGAAGTTTCTGTAATTGGAGAAATCCTTCCTTCCGCAGAGTTTTATGATTACAAGGCAAAGTATTTTGATGGCGGAAAATCAAAAATGTGTATTCCGGCAGAAATCAGTGAAGAGTTGTCTGAAAAAATACGAAAACTGGCATTGCATGCCTATGAAACAATTGACGGTTCAGGCTTTGCAAGAATAGATTTTTTCCAGGACAGGAAAAACGGTAAAATATATATAAATGAGATAAATACAATCCCTGGATTTACCCGATTCAGTATGTTTCCGTCATTATGGGGGCAGGCAGGGGTTTTATATATGGAATTGATTGAAAGGATAGTGGAACTGGGTTATGAAAGATATAATGCTAAGAATAATAGGTAAGTCGCTGGTTGGAGAATCAGAGGAACAACAGATGGAATTTGTTACCGAAGGAAAATTTTACAAAAAAGGTAACGCTTTTTATATTGTTTATGATGAGAGCGAACTTTCAGGGATGCCTGGCTGTAAAACCAGTCTTAAACTGAATGAAAACAGCATTCGAATGAAACGTTACGGTAATGCAATAAGCCATGATACAATTATGGAATTTGAGCGAGGCAAACGCTATGAAGGCTACTACGAAACACCATATGGCCATTTTGAAATGGAGCTTTTGACAAACAGTATCAATAATACGGTTTCCAATGAAGGAACCGGTAAAATAGATATAGATTACCATATAAGCTTAAAAGGTTTAAGTGAGGGCAGAAGCAGACTTAATATTGAAATATTGTCTTAATAAAGAAAACGGGGAATGTTACCTTAATGAAGAATACAGGAGAAAAAAATGGATAGAAAAATTGTAAAATTAATAGCAATTATAATTGTCGCAACAATGATTATTACTTCATTTTCATTTGTAATTATGGCTCCAAGCTTATTTGGAGATAATAATTTTACTGCCTATGGAGATGAATTAGGCACAAGCGAGCAGGAGCTTACAAATCAGATGGATTACCTGGAAGGTTATCTTCGGTTTTTAAAAGAGAATTTTAAAGATGAAGTGGACTATCAGACGATGATAGATGGCGCCTTTACTGGGGCAACCAACGCTTTAGGAGATAAGTATACAGAGTATTATAAAACAGAAAAAGACAGTTCCAATTTCCTGGAGAATGTGACAGGAGAGTTTTCGGGAATTGGCGTGACCCTAGAAAAAGATGAGCTGGGAGCAAAGATTGTTTCCGTTTTCATTGCGGCACCGGCTGCGAAAGCTGGGATTCAATCGGGGGATGTCGTTGTAAAGATTGAAAATGCGCCAGTTACAGGGCAGAGCGTTGAGCAGATAAGCCTAAAACTGAGAGGATTGATTGGCACAAAGGTTCAGGTAACAGTAAAAAGAGGAACCCAGGAATTTAATTTTACGATTACAAGAGAAATCATTAAAGCCACAAGTGTTTATACGAAAATGCTTGAAAATAAAACAGGCTATATTCAAATTACGAATTTTGATAAGGATACAGACAGCGAATTTGAAATTGCGCTTAGAGAAACAATTAGCAAGGGAGCAACTTCCATTATTATTGATATAAGAAATAATGGGGGCGGGTTGATATCAAGTGCTGTTGGTGTAGGTAATAAACTTATTAAAGATGGTGTGATTTTTCATTACGCAAAACAGGGCCAAATAGAGGAAACAACATCCGCTGCTGGAGTTGCAAACTATGCATTACCAACGGTTTTGCTGGTTAATGAAAATTCTGCCAGTGCATCTGAAATCCTTGCAGGGGCACTGAAGGATAATAAAGTAGCGACCTTAGTAGGAACTACAACCTACGGGAAGGGGATTGCACAAATTGTTACTAATGTAGGGAATGGCCATCAAGCCAAGATTTCTTCCTTTTATTTTACAACGCCGGACAATAATATAATCAATGGAAAGGGCATAGCGCCTGACTATGTTGTCGATAATTATGTAAAAAAGGGTAAAGATGTTATTTTTACATATCAGGGATTTGCACCAATGAGTGAACAGAAGAAACCGGGTTTTGGCGCGGTTGGACTTAACGTTTATGGGGCGCAACAGAGATTAGCGCTTCTTGGTTATGATGTGACCGTTACTGGAACAATGGATGCAAACTCATTTGCAGCAGTAAAAAAATTCCAGGCGGACAATAAAATTTTCTCCTACGGAGTGCTTGATTTTACAACACGAGACAGATTGGCTCAGGTTTCCTACAATTACGTTTATGGAACAGGGGATGGAGACAGGCAGCTTGAGAAGGCAATCCAGCTGTTAAATACAAGCCCAATATAAGCATCCGAGATTGGGCTTCAAGCCCAGTTTAGGATGCTTATATTGGGCTTCCTTTTTTAAAAAAAGGATATAAAGCTTGAAATTTCAACTATTACTGCCTGTGGAAACTTATCCACAGGTTTGTTTTTGTTTTTGTATGTTTTTAAAGGTTTTTCTTTTTTTTCGACTTGTAGGCAGAGACTTAATTTGTTATAATAATAAAGTTGTTTTTATTTATGAAAGGAAGGTGAGACTATGAGAAAAATAGGTTTTAGTGCAGAAAAGTACATTGAGGAGCAGTCAAAGCATATTCTTGAAAGAATTGCGGCGGGAGACAGCGAAAGACTATATCTGGAATTTGGAGGAAAGCTGGTACACGATAAGCATGCGGCAAGAGTGCTGCCAGGATTTAACGAAAATGCAAAAATTGAGCTGCTGCAAAAGCTGAAAAACGAGGCAGAAATTATTATTTGTATTTATGCAGGAGATATTACAACCAATAAGACAAGACAGGATTTTGGAATAACTTACGATTTTGAAGTCTTACGTTTAATAGATGCATTCAGAAAATTTGACCTGACAATCAACAGTGTTGTTGTTACCAGATATGAAGGGCAACCTGCTGTAAACATGTTTATAAATAAGTTGAACAGAAGAGGGATTAAAACATACAAACATACTTTTACCAAGGGATATCCCACAGATGTGGATATGATTGTAAGCGATGAAGGTTACGGAGCGAATCCATATATTGAGGTAACAAAACCGTTAATTGTTGTTACTGGTCCTGGCGGCGGAAGCGGGAAACTGGCAACATGCCTGTCACAGCTTTACCATGACTATAGAAAAGGAATAAAAGTCAGATACGCCAAATTTGAAACTTTTCCAATTTGGAATTTGCCACTGAAGCACCCTGTAAATGTTGCTTATGAAGCAGCAACGGCTGACCTTAAGGATGTAAACATGATAGATTCCTTTCATCTTGATGCGTATGGGAAGACAGCGGTGAACTATAACAGAGATCTGGAGGTTTTCCCTGTTGTAAAAAGAATAATTGAGAAAATTACTGGCCAGGAGGCTGAATATAAATCCCCGACAGACATGGGCGTTAACAGAGCCGGTTTTGGAATAACTGATGATGAAGTTGTTCGGGAAGCATCTCTTCAGGAAATAATCAGAAGATATCTGATTGCGCAATGCAATTATAAAAAAGGTAAGATTGATGAAGAATCATTAAACAGATCAAAACTGCTGATGGATGAGATGGGAATAACTGTTGAAGACAGAAAAGTTGTTCAGCCCGCTAGAGATTATGCGGAATATAAGAGAAACTGTGATGAACGATATGAGAATATTGTTGTAATGGCTATAGAAATGCCGGATGGGAGTTTTATTACCGGCAGAAGCTCAAGAAGAATGGTTGCAGCATCTGCAGCTGTGCTTAATGCCATCAAAAAATTATCTGGGCAATCAGATGATATTCATTTAATCTCTCCAACAGTATTAAGTGATATTCAAAAGCTGAAAAAAGATATTTTGAAGCAGGACAGGTCAAGCCTTAACTGTGAAGAAATATTAAGTGCTCTTACGATTTCAGTTGGAACCAACCCTTCCGCCCAGGCGGCAGTGGATCAGCTTGTAAATCTGGATGGCTGCAAAGCCCATTGCACAGCAATATTGAGTGACAGAGATGAGCAAACCTTAAGATCCCTTGGATTAGACGTGACCAGTGACCCGGATTATTTGACAACTAATTTGTATTTTGGATAAATATG
>JAENWH010000121.1 GCA_016650135.1 Peptostreptococcaceae bacterium | reverse complement strand
GTTCCGCCTAGAATCATCGTAATTGGCAGAGTTACAACCCATGCAACTACAATTCCTTTAGCAATTCCCCATTTTACTGCGGATGCTCTTTTAGCAGTTCCCGCTCCCATTACTGACGAGGTAATAACTTGTGTTGTGCTGACCGGTGCACCAAAAAATGACATCACTTCTATAACAATTGCCGCCGAAGTTTGTGCTGCAAAACCACTGGCAGGCTGAAGTTTTGTAACCCCGCCACCCATGGTCTTCATAATTCTCCAGCCACCAACAGATGTGCCAAGTGCCATCATGGTTGCACAGGCAATCTTGACCCAAAGAGGTATTCCGGCATCTCCATTAAGAGCTCCTCCAGTAATTAATGCCAAAGTAATAATCCCCATTGTCTTTTGAGCATCATTATTTCCATGAGCAAAGGCAACAAATGCAGCAGAAACAACCTGGAGTTTTAAAAAAATTACATTTACCCTGTTTTGTGACCAGTTTGCAAATGCTTTAAACAAACTTGACATCAACAGAAATCCCATCAAAAAACCAATCAATGGCGATGTAAACAAGGGAATGATTATCTTTTGTAAGACTCCTGTCCACATAATGTTCTGGAATGATGAAGAATATACAATTGTTGCTCCAATAAGACCTCCAATTAAAGCATGGGATGAACTGCTGGGTATACAACTCCACCATGTAAACAGATTCCAGATAATTGCGGCAATCAGTGCCGCTAATATAACGTATTGTTCAAGCTGAATATTAACCAATCCCTTTGAGATTGTCATTGCAACTTTTTCACTTGCCAGAGCTCCAAAGAAATTCATTATTCCAGCCAAAATAATTGCTCTTCTGGCCGTTAATGCCCTGGTATATACTGAAGTCGCTATTGCATTTGCAGTATCGTGAAATCCATTGATAAACTCGAAGACTAAAGCAAAAACAACAACCAGTAAAAGTATTCCACTAAGCATGCTTCATTACCAGGCCTTCCATTATGTTGGCTACATTTTCGCAGGAATCCATACTTTCTTCGAGAAGTTCATAAAGCTGCTTCCACTTAATAATTTTAACAGGATCCTTTTCATTTTTAAAAAGCTTTGTTAATGCTCTTCTGTAGATGATATCTCCTTCATTTTCAATTCTGTTCACTTCAATAATTTGTTCTCGCACGATTGTGTTAAGTTTTATTTCCTTTAAATGTTTAAACAAAACATCTAATTCCCTTATACCCTGCATGATTAAATCTGACATGACGATAGCTTCAGGTCTCATTTCTTTTACGTCAAATACCATGAATCTGTTGGAAACCTCTTCAATGCAATCTACAATATCATCCATGTCACGAGCAATATTATATATGTCTTCTCTGTCAAAAGGAGTAATGAAGGATTCATTCAATTTTTTCAGTATTTTATGTGCCTGCATATCGCAATCTGTTTCAAGAACCTTTAAATTAGAAACTTTATCTTCTACATTTTCATAATTGTGTACCAAATCAAGAAAAGTTTCTCCTACGATGACTACTTTCGCGGATGATTCAATAAATAAATCAAAAAAAACATCTTCTTTCTTTTTTAGTCCAAGCATATACAACCTCAACTTTCATTAATATTTTAATATTTAAAATCCAGTGTGACCAAAACCTCCTGGACCTCTTTCCGTATCAGATAATTTTTCTTCCTCAATCCACGTGATTCTTTCATATTTTCCAATAATTATCTGAGCAATTCTATCCCCGTTGCTGACAGTAAAATCTTCCTTGCCAAGATTGATCAGTATTACCCCTATTTCCCCTCTGTAATCGTTGTCAATGGTTCCTACGCCATTGACCAGGCTTACTCCATAATTCAAAGCAAGACCGCTTCTTGCCCTCATTTGAGCCTCGTAGCCTTCAGGCAGTTCAATATACAAGCCGGTTGGGATTAACTTTCGTTCTCCAGGCAAAAGAATTATTGGACTGTCAATAAAAGCTCTTATATCCATTCCTGCAGATCCCTTTGTTTCGTAAGAAGGGTAGGTTCTGTTTGCACTGATTATTTTAATTTCCATTTAAACATCTCCTAAGAAAGCAGTATCTCCTTCAGATTAATTTTCTGATTAGTTACTGCAACACCGCAATAATTTTTTATATCATATATCAATTCAGATACCTCTTTAATATCATCCATTGTCACGCTGTCAATTCCTTCTATAATCTCTTCAGGCGTATAAACTTTACCAAGCAAAATGGTGCTTTTTCCTATAGAAAACATTCTTCCGTTAACATTTTCCTGGCTAAATATATAGGTGCTCTTTAATTGTTCTTTAGCTGTGGAAAGTTCATCTTCACTGACGCCGTTTTCTTTCAGGGAAACAAGTTCTTCTTTAATGGCAAGAATGACATCTTTAATTTTATCATGGCTGACACCGGCATATATATTATAATAGCCTTCCTGTTCAAATGAATTTGCCATAGAATATACCGAATAAGCCAGTCCCTGTTCTTCCCTTATGTTTTGGAATAGTCTGGAACTCATGCTGCCTCCCATAATATTATTCAATAGAATTAAAGCGTAATGTCTGTCGTCAGCAAGTCCAAAAGTTCTGGTGCCAAGACAAATATGAGTTTGCTCAATATCTTTCACTTTCACTTTATAATTTGGTGTATACTCCGAATGAATTTTTTCTTTTAATAGCTTAGAGCGTTTTAATGCGCTTAATTTATCTTCAAATAACGCGCAAATCTCTCTTTCATTAAAATTACCAGAAACAGACACAACAATGTTATCTCTAGTATACTCTTCATCAAGATATTTTAAAATAGTCTCTCTTTCTATACCCTTCAATGATTTTGGTGTTCCTATTATTGAATTCTCAAGGGTATGCCCCTTAAAGATCAGTTCACATATTATATCATGTACATCATCTTCAGGGGAATCCTCAATCATCTTTATTTCCTCTAATATTACATGTTTTTCCTTTATCATTTCTTTCTTATCAAACTTTGAATTTAAAAACATATCCAACAAGATATTTACAGCCTTTTCAGTATTTGATGTCAATGTTTTGATATAGTAACAGGTTGCTTCCTTCCCGGTAAAAGCGTTTATTTGACCGCCAATTTTATCAACATCCTCAGCAATCTGTTTTGCGTTCCTGTCGTTTGTTCCTTTAAACAACATGTGCTCAATATAATGTGAAATGCCGGAAGCATTATTATTCTCATCCACTGCACCTGCTTTTACCCATATTCCAATAGAAACGGATTGCACATGGGTAATCTCCTCCATTGCGATTCTAATCCCGCAATTCAGTTCTTTTATATTTATCATTATCAATTTCCTCTCATTCTATTCCATCTTTAATGTTATTAAAGACATATACTGTTTTAACAGCCTGCGCTCTGGTTGCAAGACCCTGAGGCATAAATACGCCTGTTGAGTCACCATTCATGATTCCAGCACCAACAACAGTAGCCACATAATCTGCTGCCCAAGGGCTGATTTTATATGAATCTGGGAAAGTTATTCCAGCTGTTATTTGCGGCATTGCAATTCCCAAAGATCTAGAAAAATTACAAAGCATAATAGTCATTTGCTCTCTGGTAATGTAGGAATTCGGAGCAAAAGTTTTTTCATCTAAACCACTTACAATACTGTTTCCAAAGCCCCAGTTTACATATTTGTAATACCAGTCATTTGAAGGCACATCAACAAAAGCGGTCTTTTGATAACTGTCTAAATTCAAATCTGGCACTGTTTTCGCCAGCATCGCAAGGAACTGCGCTCTTGTAATTTGTGAATCCGGCATAAACATATTGTCACCAATTCCACTGACAAAACCTCTGGCCGCCATCTTTCCAATGAATTCTCTGGCCCAGTGATCTTTTGTGTCAGAAAAATCAAGTATTTCTTTTCCAACCTTTACTGGTATCGTGATTTTATTTCCGTTAAATTCAATGTAAATATTGCCATTAACATTATTAGCAGATGTTGCCGTAAATTTACCATCCTGATCTATTATACCAATTTCCGAATCACAACTCCAGTTAAATAAACTGTCTTTAGAATTAACTTTAGACGCCCCGGTTTTAACGTTCATGTCAATATCAGCCGTTTGATTTATATCCAGAATCAATTTCGAAACGGATGGTGTAAATGATAAATTGCTTGGATCTACTATCTCAACTTCTGTTAAACCGGAAAGAGTTCCGCTTGATGCATTAATTATGACACGTCCCGGAGTGGCGCCTGCTGTAAAAAGACCATTCTCGGAGATACTTCCTTCCTCCCCGGAAAGACTATAGGCAACAATTCCTGGCATATTCATTTTTTCATAAAGATTATTTGAGGCATATGTTTTTATTTGAACATCTGCACCAGACATAGAAAGCGTCAATTCGGGATATATATGAAGATTTTCAGCCACACCGCTGCCAGTTCCCTTATATACAAAAAGCAGCCCATTTGAAACGCTTCTTTGAGAGGATTGGGCAGGTGAATTTTTCAAGGTTGCTCCACTTTCTAGTCCTGGAAGCCTTGCGTATAAAACTGATGAGCCTCCGCCATCCATATTGAATGCAGAAACACAGCCAAGAGAAATCATATGTCTTGCAGTGTCGATTAAACCAAGGCCATTTGATACAGTAGGTTGTCTGCCATCTACAACATATAAGACAAGACTGCCGTCTTCCTTGATTCCAACTACTGTTCTTGGATTTGGGTTTGTGCCGATTGTATCAATTACGCCATTGGCTACGATCGAATAATATATTCCCATCGCTTCCACGGCATTCTCCAACCCCGTATTATTGTTATCTGTAACTGATATTTCAACCTCACTGCCTATTGCCATATTGTTCAGTGTCGGCGCTGAAGTGGAATTGGCGACAGCTGAAAGCACAACTTCAGATGCTCCGATTGGTGTGTTGCAAGTGTTCATCTGCACCGATTTTACAACCCCTTTAATTGTATTGTTTACTTTTAATTGAATGTTATCAGAACTCCCGGTATCTATTACCACTTCAACACAATTCCCTGCGGTTTTAGTTGATTTGCTGTAATGTCTGTTGAATAAATGTAATCCGTTTGAGCCTCCCTGAGGCACATTGAAAAAGCCGATTTTCGTTGTGAATTCCTTTTGCGTTACATTCGATGATGTAGTGCTTTCTTCCGGGGTAATAACAACTTCAATGCCATCATCTGAAGTATTTGTGACTGCTGGCGTTGTTGTTACGATTGTTTGTGTTGAGTTAATAAAACCTTTTAAGCCATAAGTCAAGTTAATACTTTGCATAGAGGCTTTTCCTTCACTGTCAAAAGTAAGTGAACGATCCGGCGCATAGCCAGAAGTAATAATATTACCCTGATGCATCGTCAAACCTTTTGGCGTCCCGGTTGAGGTGTCAAATATATCACCGTTAATACCCGCCAATACCTTATATCCCTGTTCTTCAGTATACTTAATCATATTTGCCAAAGTATATGTGCCTCGTACTTCACCATTAAAAACCATAGCTTTTATGCCATTCGTCTGATTGTTTGCATTGATGACATAAGCATGTTCTAATCCATTAGCATGATTTTGTGCCACCATCTCACCATAAGTAACCTCATTGAATATTGTTTTAGATGATTCAAAAGAAATATTACCGAAACCATCCTGATACCCAAACCCCGTAAAAGTGCCGCCTATTAAAAACAGGCACAAAAATAAAGAAGCAATTTTTTTAAGTCCTCTTAAATTAGTCATTTTTCCCCCTTTGATCTAGTCGTTTTTTCCCCTTTGATCTAGCTTAAAGTCAAACATTTCATCATTAAAACTGTCTGCATTGTACATTATAATTACAACGTCAGGTTTATTCCCCTTTGCATATTCTACCACATTTGAATCAAAATATCTCATATCTAAAGCACTTGTTTTTTTTATCGTTGGTGCAAGAAATGAATAAACCGGTAATCCAAAAGAATCCTTGATAAGAATCACACTATTTGCTGCATCCAGATTATTCTTGAAAACCAGTTCTGCATTGTCTCCCCTATACACCGCATACCTGTTTGTATCAATTGGCATATTTTCAGCTATGTTGGTTTTTACAATCATTACATCTTCAAAAGCTCCCGATGTAACTGAATCATAGCCCTTATCATGTTGCTCAACCGTAAGATTTGTCGGAAAATCTGGTAATATATACGTAAAGTCATCTACTCCTCCATATAGAACCCCAACTCTTCTGCCCATTGACCCCTGGAAAAAGTTTTCATATATTCTTACATGGTATGATTGGAGATTCATTAGTTTTTCGTCAATCTTAAATCCATATTCCTTGTTTAGCAATCTGCCTATATGCCAGGTAGCATCAAAAGCAGTCTCTATTCTCCAATGATGGTCTGTATCAAAAAACAATT
>JAENWH010000015.1 GCA_016650135.1 Peptostreptococcaceae bacterium | reverse complement strand
GCATTTCGGACAACAGTCAAAGACGAATCCTTCAGCAACTGCTGCTTCCTTATCATAGGAGTCTAGTATCTCGGCAATCTTGCTGAGAATGAAATCCGGGATTCTCTTCATCCGTTCAATAAGCACTTCTGCTGTCATATTGGGCATATTTCTTGCCTCCTGATGACAGTATAAGCCATTGGGTGTGACACATAGTGTCATAGTCACTAATTCTTAAATATAGCCAATTAATTTAGATTGTCAAGTTTAAATACATGAAAGTTGCTGTGTAATTATCATATTTATAACTTAATTAAAAAAAATAAATGATAAAAAATGATAAGTACTTAATCAAATATGATAAGCGTATTTATAGATTTGTGTTATTCTTTATAAGAATTTAATAAAAAATGATATATGAATTACAAATGAGTAAAAGAGGTTCTAACTTAATGGAAATTAAAAGTTTTTTAAACAAGCAAGATAATTTAATCAAAAAACAAAATTCTCTTCTTGGTCATATTATTAAATATTGGATGATTTATTCTTTTCTCATAGTTCCAATCGCATATTTTGTGATTTTTAAATACATACCAGTTTTAGGAAATATTATTGCCGTTAGAAAATATCGAGGTGGTCCAAATATTTTTGGAGAAGAGTTTGTTGGTTTAAAATATTTTCGGCAGTTTATGGTTGATAGTTCTTTTTGGAATGCTTTCTTCAACACGTTGAGACTGAGTATTGGTTATATTTTAGTGAGAACTCCAGTTACCTTAATATTTGCATTATTACTTAAAGAAATTGTCAATCTTAAAAGAAAAAAGGTTGTTCAAACAATAAGCTATCTACCTCATTTTATTTCTTTAGTTGTTGTTTGTGGCATGTTAAAAGAATTAGTGGCGCTCAATGGACCTATTAATGCTCTATTGGTTGGTATTGGATTAGATAAGATTGAATTTATTTCAGAACCTAATTGGTTTTCTTTTCTCTATATTGCCTCTGGTGTCTGGCAAGCTCTAGGTTGGGGAACAATATTATATCTAGCAGCTATCACAGGAATTAATCCTTCTCTCTATGAAGCTGCCTCAGTAGATGGTGCTAACAAAATAAGTCAAGCATGGCACATTACAATTCCTGGAATTCTTCCAACAATTATGACTTTATTAATTTTGGATATTGGTGGAATTATGACATCAACAAATATGCAGAAGATTTTACTTCTGTATAATCCATTGACACAACCTAAAGCTGATATTATTGGAACCTACGTGTATCGTATGGGTATTAGTGGAGGAAATTTTAGCTATGCTACAGCAGTAGGTTTATTTGAAGGTTTAATTGGTTTAATTTTGGTTTCAGCCTCAAATATAGCATCAAAAAAATTAACAGAAACAAGTCTGTGGTAGAGGTGAAGATGCATTTATTTAAAAATATATCCAGAGGAAGAAAAATCTTTCTTGTGTGCAATTTTTTGCTCATGGCTTTTGTCATGTTTTTTACACTTTATCCATTTCTCTATTTAATAGCACAGTCTTTTAGTTCTAATAACGCAGTGAGTGCTGGACAAGTGACAATAATCCCTATCGATTTTAATTTGGATACGTATAAATATGTATTAGGGAAAAGTGAATTTTATCGTTATTATCTCAATACAATTATTTATAGTGCCATTTATGTGGTCCTTGCTGTGTTTGGCACTGCGCTATTGGCTTATCCTCTTTCTAAATCCTATTTACGAATGAATAAATTCTTTGTGCCTTTTTGTGTTTTCACCATGTACTTTTCTGGTGGAATAATTCCAAACTATATTCTTATTAGTAAATGGTTAGGCCTTAGAGATAGTATGTGGGCCATTATACTTCCTGGAGTTATCAGTACTTTCAATTTACTTGTTATGAAATCATTCTTTGCTGGTTTACCCGAGGAACTAGAAGAAGCGGCAAAAATTGATGGATTAAATGCGTATCAAATCTTTATCAAGATAATAATCCCATTATCAAAACCTATCATTGCAACGATGGTTCTCTTCTATTTGGTTGGTATGTGGAATGAATGGTTTAATGCATTTATGTATCTTGATTCAAAAGATAAATGGCCTATAGCTCTTTGGATAAGACAGCTTACACAAGGTGCTAATAGTGTTGATGTAAGTGCTGGTGCTGAAAGTAGTCAAATTACAGCTACTATAAAATCGGCATCAATGGTATTAACTTCGTTACCAATTATTTGTGTATATCCTTTTGTACAAAGATACTTTGTGCAAGGAATGACAATTGGGGCGGTAAAAGGCTAATTGTATAAATTATAAATAGTTTTATAAAGGAGATATTTAAAATGAGTTTTAAAAAGATTTTATTTGGGATATTTGCTACAACAGTTGTTTTATCAATAATGAGTTGTAGTGGATCAAAAGGTGATAAAACCGAGGCTGAAAAGACAGCTAGGGTAAGTGATTATAGTTTTGGAGAAGATACAACTTATCATTCTTCTTCACCAGTGACCTATTCAATGTTATATAGTGATCATGAAAACTATCCATACAAGAAAGATTGGAGACTTTGGTCTGCAATTAAAGAAAAAACAAATGTATCTTTTGATTTAACAATTGTTGCTCGAACAGATTATGAAGATAAGAAGTCTGCACTGGTAAATTCAGGAGATGCTCCTTATATTATTCCAAAAACGTATGATGAATCCGCTTATGTTTCTTCCGGACAAATTGTGCCGATTAGTGATTATGTGCAGTATATGCCAAATTATATGAGCCAAGTAAAAGCTTGGGGAATGGATGCTGATTTGAAACAAAAACTTCAATCCAATGGTAAGTACTATGTTCTACCAGGGATGTGGGAAGAACCGAGTGCTGGATATTCTTTAATTATTCGTAAAGATGTATTTGAGAAAGCCGGTGTTGATGTTGATAAATTGGAAAAGAACTGGACTTGGGAAGACTTCTATAATGCTTGTTTGAAGGTAAAAGAGTATACAGGTTCTGATTATGTTTGGTCTGATCAGTATAATAGTGCTGCTGCTATGAGTATTTCAAGTAAAGAATACGGTGTCTTAGCAGGACGTTCAAGCGATGGTGGTGATTGGAATCTTAAAAATGGAACCAAATTTAATTGGGAAAAAAATCAATTCGAGTTTGCTGATATTAGTGAGAATTTTAAGACTTTCTTATCTTTCTGGAACAAGATGTATGAAAGTGGCATTATGGATCCTGAAACATATTCTCAAGATAGTGATACGGCTCAAGCTAAATTCTATTCAGGTTCTTCGTATGTATTAACGGCAAATTATCAACAGCTCGCAGATATGCAAGCAAATAACAAAGTACAAGTTCCTGGTGCAGAGCTCTACATGGTTGTTTGTCCAGGTGGTCCAGCTGGATTATTACAGACAGAACAATCCAGACTTGAGAACGGTATTATGATTTCTAAAAGTGCTTTAGATGATCTTGGGGAAGAAGGCTTTATTAAGATGTTACGCTTTATTGATTGGTTATGGTATTCAAATGAAGGTCATACGCTTTCTCTATGGGGTGTTGAAGGTGAAACTTATACAAAAGATGCAAATGATAAAATCAAGTTAAATAATGATATCTATTATAATGGAATTAATCCTGGTGCTCCCAAACAGTTAAATGTAGATTATGGTTTCGGTGGTGGTGTATTTGCTTATGGTGGTTCTACTGCAATAAGGAATTCTAAAATGACTGTTGCAGAAGCTGACTTCTCCAATAGGACTTTAACTAAAAGAGCAAAACCTGAACTTGATCCACCAATTATGGCAACAGAAGATCAAGCTGAAGAATTAGCTTTGATTCAGACTCCTTTAATGGATTATGTAAACTTGATGACCTTAAGTTTCATTACCGGCAAGAAAGATATTCAAACAGGTTGGGATGATTATGTTACTGAATGTACAAATAAGGGTTCTCAAAAATATATAGACAAAGTAAATACTATCTTTGAATCTACAAAGGGAATTCTCTGGTTATAATTTTTTGAGGCAGAAAGTGTTAAAACTCTCTGCCTTAATAGTTCTTAAATCAATAATTCATATGAAATTGATTGTATACATAAAGGATAAAATAATGGATTGGGAACAAATTTGGTTGAATTACCAATATGTAAAAAACCAAAGTAATAGTAATTACTTTCAAACAATTGCTATTACTTTTAATGGAGAGACTTCAAAGAATGCGTATAAATTTGATGAGGTAATGATTGAAAATGTTAAAAAAGAACTTATTTTATCGTCTCAGAGATTCTTTTCAATAGAACCTCTTTTTATTGTAGATGGAACATATGCAACTTTATTGATGATACTTGATACGAATTCGGATATACCGTTTGAAGGCTATAGGATAAAAGAAGTTGCAAAGCAATTACAAATTAGTGCATCGAGTGCTCAAGGGTTGCTGTATGGGGCTTTTGCCGTTATTCGTCGTGTTATGTGTGACGAAAATTTAGCCTCAATTGATATAGTCTCAGCTCCTGATAAGACTTTTCGGATGTTAAATCATTGGGATAACCCTGATGGAAGTGTCGAAAGAGGCTATTCTGGAAATTCCATTTTCTTGAAAGATGGAGAGCTTCTTAACAATGAGAGAATCAGAGATTATTCCCGTTTAATCTCGAGTATAGGTATTAATGCCTCCGTTATTAATAATGTGAATGTTAAAGATCAAGCCGTAGCATTTATCAGTGAAAAGTATTTATACAAAATAAAAGAAATTGCAGATATTTTTGGTTCGTACGGTATTAAACTTTTTTTAAGTCTTGATTTTGCTGCTCCAATTGATCTTGGAGGACTCGATACGGCAGATCCATTAGATGATTCTGTTATCAAATGGTGGAAGGAAAGGATGCAGTTAGTGTATGCAATTATTCCTCATCTTGGTGGATTTTTAGTAAAGGCTGATTCTGAAGGTCGACCTGGTCCATTTATGTATAAAAGAAATCAAGCAGATGGTGCAAATGTTTTAGCACAAGCGATAAAACCCTTTGACGGTGTCATTATTTGGCGATGTTTTGTATATAACAGTCAACAGGATTGGAGAGACACAACAACTGATAGAGCTCGTTCAGCTTATGATTATTTCTATGATTTGGATGGAAAGTTTAGTGATAATGTGATTCTTCAAATCAAAAACGGTCCTATAGATTTTCAGATTCGAGAACCTTTTATGCCCTTGTTTGGGAAATTAAAAAAAACTCGATATCTTATGGAAGTACAGATAGCTCAAGAATACACAGGCCAGCAGATTGATATTTGCTATTTAATTCCTTGGTTTCAAGAAATTTTACAAATGAGAACCTATTGTACTCAAAAGAATGATACGATTGCTTCTTTACTCTCTCCTGCTCCTCAAAGTGGTGGAGGAGAAGGAATTGTTGCTGTATCAAATATAGGAGATGACACTAATTGGACAGGTCATGATTTAGCTGCAATAAATCTCTATGGTTTTGGTCGATTAAGTTGGAATAGTGATATACAAAATGATCAGATTCTTTCTGAATGGTGTAAAATGACATTTTCACCAAAAAAAAAAGTACTTGATACGATAACGACAATTTTAATGATGTCCCATCCAGCTTTAGAAAAATACTCAGCACCCTTAGGTGTTGGCTTTATGGTTACCCCTCATTATCACTATGCTCCCAATATTGATGGATATGAATATGATAAATGGGGAACCTATCATCGTGCAGATCATAAGGGAATTGGTAATGATCGAACAGATTGTGGAACCGGTTATGCCTCTTTGTATTATGAACCATTAGCGAATATCTATAATGGGCTTGATACTTGTCCTGATAATCTTCTCCTCTTTTTTCATCATGTTCCTTATACTCACGTGTTACAAAATGGTAAGACTGTTATTCAACATATCTATGATTCTCACTTTGAGGGTTATGAAGATGTTCTTCAAATGAGTAAATTACTGAATAGTTTGGAAGGGTCTATTGATTCTCTAAAGTTATCGCGGATGAAAGAGAGAATGAAAAGACAAATTAAAAATGCTCGTGAGTGGAAAGATCAAATTAATAGTTATTTCCATAAACTGAGCTGGATTGACGATGATTTTCAGCGGAAAATCTATTAAGAAATACAAGAGAGCATTATAACTTTTGTCTATTCGACAGAAAGAAAAATATTAATACAAACAAGAATACGAGTTAATTATCTGTTTATTGAATGCATAAAAATTGAAGAGATCAGATTGTTAGACCCTTTATATGTGTTGAGAAATAATGAGTTGTGAAAGGTCAAGAAGAAAATGAATAAAGAAGAAAGAAAATATAATAAAAATGTTGCTGTATATAGAGATAAAGCAAGAAAAATAGTAGAACAAATGACGCTTGAAGAGAAAGTATCCCAGACACTGCATAAGGCGCCAGCAATTCCACGTTTAGGAATTAAATCCTATAACTGGTGGAATGAAGCGCTTCACGGTGTCGCTCGATCTGGCGTTGCTACGGTCTTTCCTCAAGTAATCGGAATGGCAGCTTCTTTTGACAAAGAGATGATAAAAAAAGTTGGTGATGTGGTAGCAACTGAAGGACGTGGTAAATTTAATATTCAGCAAGAATATGGTGATACAGATATTTATAAAGGGCTTACTTTTTGGGCTCCAAATGTGAATATTTTTCGAGATCCACGATGGGGCAGAGGACATGAAACTTATGGAGAGGATCCTTGTTTGACCTCGGCTCTTGCTGTTAATTTTATCGAGGCAATGCAAGGTGATGGAGAATATATGAAGGTAGCTGCTTGTGCTAAGCATTTTGCGGTACACTCTGGACCTGAAGATATACGACATAGTTTTAATGCTGAAGTGTCTAAGCAAGATTTATTTGAAACCTATTTACCTGCTTTTGAAGCCTGCGTAAAAGATGCTCATGTTGAAATTTTAATGGGAGCCTATAATCGAACTAATGGAGAGCCTTGTTGTGGAAGTAAGACACTCCTTACTGATTTGTTGAGAAATGAATGGGGTTTTGAAGGGCATGTTACCAGTGATTGTTGGGCTATTAAAGATTTTTATGCTACCCATAATGTGGTAAAAGGACCAGTCGAAGCCGTTGCTCTGGCAATGAATAATGGGTGTGATTTAAACTGTGGTAGTATTTATTTGTGCTTAACCGAAGCTGTTAAAAGTGGTTTTGTTGATGAAAAAAGATTGGACGAAGCTGTTGAAAATTTATTTGTAACTCGGCTGAAGCTTGGAATTTTACAGCAAGATAATGAGTGTGAATTTGACGCAATTGGATATGAACAAGTAGATAGTCCAGAACATATGCTCTTTAATAGAGAAGTATCGAGAAAAACGATAGTACTTTTAAAGAACCAAAACAATATTTTACCGCTTGATAAAAACGAGATTACATCGATTGGGGTTATTGGACCTAATGCTGATAATAGAAAAGCCTTGGTCGGAAATTATGAAGGAACTGCTTCTGCATATGTAACTATCTTAGAAGGTATTAAATCAGCGGTTTCTTCAGAAACGAGGGTCTATTACTCAAAAGGATGTGCGTTATTCGGGAATAAAGAGAGTGGTCTTGCTGAAGACAATGATAGATTGTCTGAAGTGAAGGCTGTTTGTTCTTATAGTGATGTCATTATTGCCTGCATGGGACTTGATCCCAGCCTTGAAGGTGAAGAAGGCGATGAAGGAAATGAATTTGCAAGTGGTGATAAACCAAATATCAAATTCCCTGGAATACAGCCTGAGATTATGCAAGTAATGAAAGAATCGGGGAAACCTATTATTCTTGTTGTTTTATCAGGAAGTGCACTTGCCTTAGATTGGGCAAGTGAAAATTATGAAGCCATTCTTCAAGGTTGGTATCCAGGTACTCAAGGAGGAAATGCTCTTGCTGATATTCTTTTTGGTAAAAATTCCCCGGAAGGTAAACTTCCTGTTACCTTCTATAGTGAACATAATACACTTCCTCCTTTTACCGATTACTCGATGAAAATGCGAACTTATCGATATATGAGAGAAAAACCTGTGTATCCTTTTGGTTATGGTTTATCCTATTCTCACTTTGAACTCGATTCTGTTGTGTTAAATTCAAAGAAGATATCGGCAGAAAAGAAAGTAATGATAAAGGCGAGGCTTAAAAATCTTGGACCTATGGATGCAGCAGAGACTGTACAGATTTATATTTCATGTCACAAGGAAGGAGCTCCTCGATATGCATTAAAGGCATTTCAGAAGGTGTATCTTAAGAAAGGAGCAGCACAAGATGTGTCATTTACTCTTACTGCAAAAGATTTTGCTTTCTATGATGAAGAAGCAACCTTAAAGTTATATAAGGGCGTATATAGTCTTTATATTGGTACTCAGCAACCAGATGAAAGAAGTAAGGAACTTACAGGAAAAGTACCTCAGTGTATTGCTGTTTCTTGCGATGAAGATACCACGCTCTATGTTCCAACTATTTAAGGAAGAAAGATTATGGAAAAGTTCTGTGATAAGGGGCCAAAGGCCCCTCAAGATCCGACAAAAAAAAGAAGTTATATCTACATTCTGCTCAATCAAATGATAGAGAGTATTGAGCGTGGTCATGACGTATTTTCTAGTGAAATTTATTTAGATTCTGAACGATTGATGAATAAGATTGAAGTTGTTGGGCAAGTGACCGATGATACGATGAAAAAGCTTGTAACGACGTGTACAGGCTTTAAAAAGTTGGTGCATAGTATCGGTATAACAGTGTCTGATGCAAGTGAATCATATATGGTTACCTGTGGGTTAATGACGTATGGTTCAAAAATTCGAGACGATGGCTCTCGATTTGAAATTATATGTCCCTCTGATGGAAGTGAACACCTTTTATCGTTAGTGGACCAAGAATGGGGCTCTGATGATGCTGTTATTGGGCAAATGTATTTTCGATTTCCCAAACCAGCACTCACGGCAGAAGTGAGTGTTCGGTTGTTTTTGCATGATGGCTATACGGTTCCAGACCTCTGTGTCGATCCTCCAGTTGACTGGGAGTCAGAAGCATATGTTGAAATGGTGAGTAAATCATGCATTTCAACAGGCAATACATTGCGAGTCAAAAAGGCTCTTTTACACTCGCAACGAGGTGAAGATGTAACTATTGCTTTTATTGGCGGTTCGATTACTCAAGGGGCTGGAGCTGTTCCCAATCAAACAGAATGCTATGCATATAAATTTTATCGATGGTTTCAGCAACGATACTGTAGTGACCCTACTAAATGTCACTATATTAAAGCTGGAATAGGTGGTACCTCGTCTGAGCTTGGTCTTGTTCGCTATGAGAAAGACATTGAACAGTTTGGATTGATACAACCGGATATCGTTTTTGTTGAATTTGCGGTAAACGACAATGGTGATGAAACCGAAGGTGTTTGTCATGAAAGTTTAATAGCTACCATTTTAAAGAAGAAATGGAATCCTGCAGTTATTATGGTCTTGAGCGTTTTTGCAAATGACTGGAATTTACAAGATAGATTAATTCCCATTGGAAAGCGATACCATGTGCCTATGGTGAGTATTTTAGATGCGGTGGTCCCTCAGTTTCATCCAAAGAACACTGCTGATTGTGTTATTACCAAACGACAATATTTTTATGATATGTTTCATCCTACTAACGAAGGTCATACCATTATGGCTGATTGTTTAAAGCATTTGTTTGTCTCGATTGATAGGCAGGAAACGACAGCTACGGATATAAATCTAGAGATATCACCAGCTATTGGCAGAGAATATATTCATATGCATTATGTTGATAGAGCTGTAAGTGACAAAAATGTATTGATTAACATTGGTGGCTTTTCTCAAGTGGATAGAGATTTACAAGCAGTGGAAAGAGATAAAGGAAGTAAACTCATTCCACAATTTATCAATAACTGGATGTATGATAAGAATAGTGAAGGAGGAGATTATAACATAGATTTAAATTGCCACGCTCTTTTCCTTATTATGAAGGATTCTGGTAATCAAGATTTTGGAAAAGTACCGATTTTTGTCGATGGAAAATATTTTAAAATAATAGATCCTTTACTTGTGGGCTGGACCCATTGTAATGCAATACTTGTCATACCCTACAAACGAATTTTGACCCATCATGTTGTCTCTCTGCACATGGTTGATACGTCAAAATGTTTTACAATTCTTGGATGGAGTTGGAATTAGTTATAATCTCAAGAGATGTTTGAAATGTGAAATTTACTTTTTTTGTTACGAGAATTTGGAAGATTGTTTTTAAACAAAACCCCTCTACAGCACAGAGCAGGTCTAAATTGACTACTTTTATTAAGTAACGTTTAATAAATAGTTATGCTATATTTAATTTTATAATTCTTTATAGGAAAAAAGAATTTTGTCTGTAATAAGCTGAGCATATTACAAATAAAATGAATATTTTTCCCTCCACGTTATTCAATTTATTGAACTATAAGTAATTAACAAATTTTCTGAATCTTTTGGCTTATTACTTGTGAAGAATTTAGGAAATAAATTAATTAACAAGGAAAGTAATAATGAAAAAAGTATTATTAACATTAGTTTTAGTAATAGCAAGTTTACCAGTTTTTGCTTATACAATGAGCAATATCGACTTCTACCAGTATCAAGTTTTAGGTACTTCAATTTATGATTTAGTAACAGACAAGTCAGATATTGATGTAGATAAAAAGTACAATATTAAATTTGATTATAAAAATTACTGATTAATTAAAATTAAGTAAATACCCCAAAGGTCGATACAATGATTGAAATATTACATGGAGAAAGAGAAACAATTGTATATGATAATAATATTGCAGTTCGTGCATATCTCAACAAAGAAACGGAGAATTATCCAACTCATTGGCAACCTTCTTTTGAAGTAATTATGCCTAAAGAAAATATTTATACTGTATATATTGAAGAGAGGAAAGTTGTTTTATATCCAAATGAAATCTTGTTTATCGCTCCTGGTGTACTACATCGAATTGAGGCACCTCAAGAAGGAGAGAGAGAGATACTCCTTTTTGATCCAAATCTTATACAAAAGATTCCAGGATTAGACTCTCTTTCAACAGCTCTCTATCCCTTTGTTTACTACTCTAATCAAAACAAACAAATTATACTTAAAATGAATCAATATATGGATAATATTTATAAAATTAAGGATTCAACTGATTCACTTAAATATGCCTGTATTTATTCAGAGATACTTCAGCTCACCCTATTAGCTTTAAAAAATAAAACAAATAACTTCATAAAAAATAAGAACGGATCTGAGGAACATTGCAATAAATACATCAATAAATTTTTAAATGTTTGTGATTACATCAACACCAACTGTAGTGAGAATATTACAATATCTCAACTTGCAGATATTTATGGTTTTAGTGAATCACACTTTATTCGCTTATTCAAACAATTTACAAATATTACCTATCATTCCTACCTTAACCAATGCAGGATAAATAAGGCAAAACAACTATTAACAACAAATCCTATTCTCTCGATTACAGAAATATCCTATCAAACTGGTTTCAATAGTATTGCAACTTTTAACAGAGTCTTTAAGCAACATGCTAAATTTTCACCAACTCAATACAGAAATTTACTGACAATAAAATAAATATAAAGGAAAAAAAATGAAGCAACTTTTCATGAACAATTGGAAATTTATAAAAACAGATGTTTCTGAATGCTTAGGAGATGTAGAAAATAAAATTGAGTCATTCGAACCTGTAGATTTACCCCATGATTGGCAAATTGCTGACACATCTGATTTGTACGAGGATTCTATTGGTTGGTATACAAATACCATTCACAATAAATCAGCCTCTTGCCTTTTCATACACTTTGATGGGATCTATATGGATTCGACTATTTATCTAAATGGTAAAGAAGTAGGTACGACTAAAAGTGGCTATGAATCTTTCTCTCTTAATCTAACAGATTTTCTCAAACCAGAAGATAATTTACTCATTATAAAAGTGCTTTTTCTTTCACCTAATAGCCGTTGGTACTCTGGCGCAGGTATATATAGGGAAGTATGGATTGAAGAAAAAAATCAAGCGCATTTTATCTCTCATGGAGTATATCTTGCAACAAATCCAATAACTGATGATTTGAAGACCTGGGAATTGTTGGCACAATCTGAAGTTAATTGCCATGAAAACTACATAATCAAACACCATCTTTTTGATAAAAACAATAATCTCGTAGACTCATTTGAAGGGGAATCTAAAAAAATTAACAACCCTTTGTTATGGAATCTTAAAACTCCAAATTTATATACATTAAAATCAGACCTGATTGTCAATCAAAAAGTGCTTGATCAGGTCTCTCAAAGATTTGGTTTTAGATCAATAAAATTTGATGCAAATAAAGGTTTTTTTTTAAATTCTCAACACATAAAAATCAAAGGTGTTTGTAATCATCATGATTTTGGCGCATTAGGATCAGCCTACTACAGTGATGCAGCAAAAAGACAATTAAGCATTGAAAAAGAAATGGGAATAAATGCAATAAGAGTTAACATGCCCCCAGAAGACTTATTAAATTTATGCGATGAATTAGGTATTTTCATTATGAGCGACTCATTTGATATGTGGGAACAACCTAAAAATAAATATGATTATGCAAGATTTTTCAAAGATAATTATAGAAAAACTACTATTAATTGGATTAAAAAAGACAGAAATCATCCGAGTGTAATTCTTTGGTGTATTGGAAACGAAATTTATGATACGCATCAATCAGCAAAAGGGCAAGAAATAACAAGAGTTTTATATAACCTTGTTAAAGAATATGATCCATATGAAAATGCACGAGTCACCATGGCTTCAAATTATATGCCATGGAAAAATGCGCAAAGTTGCGCAGATATTATCAAAACAGCTGGTTACAATTATGGAGAAAAATACTATAAAAAGCACCATAAGGAACATGAAGATTGGATTATTTTTGGCAGCGAAACAGCATCGATTGTATCAAGTAGAGGTATTTATCATTTTCCTTTACAAGAACAAATACTATCAGATGATGATTTTCAATGTTCAGCTTTAGGAAATAGTACCACCAGTTGGGGTGCAAGAAGTCTCGAGAATTGTATCACAATGGATAGAGATACACCCTTTTCTTTAGGCCAATTTCTTTGGTCCGGTTTTGATTATATTGGAGAGCCAACTCCTTATCATACAAGGAATTCGTATCTTGGACAAATTGATACTGCTGGATTTGTAAAGGATTCATTTTTCTTCTTTCAATCAGCATGGACAGACTATAAAACAAAGCCAATGGTTCATCTTCTTCCCTATTGGGACTTTAATGAAGGACAAATAATTGATGTAAGAGCCTATACAAATGCTCCTTATGTTGAACTCTTTGTCAATGGTATTTCAAAAGGTATACAGAATATACATTGGAAAAGTGGAAACACCATGATTGGGGATTGGAGTGTCCCGTATGAAAAAGGAAATATCAAAGCTATTGCCTATGATCAAGACAAGAAGATTATTGCAACTGATATCAAAACATCTTTTTCTGATCCCAAAACAATTGTTATCGAAACAAGTACCACAACCCTTGTTGCTTCAAGTAGAAAATTAGCTTTTATTACCATCACAACAAAAGATAAAGATGGTACTCTTGTTGAAAATGCAAATAATTGGATTACCGTCAAGGTTGAGAATGGTATTTTATTAGGTATGGATAATGGAGACAGCACAGATACCAATCAGTACCAAACCAACGCTAAGCAACTTTTCAGTGGTAAGTTACTTGCCATTGTTTCAGCAAATAGTAAAACAGGAATCCTCACAATAACGGCCAATTCTCCTGGTTTAAAAGGAGCAAATTTAACTATAAAAGTCATTGAAAATAAACAATATCACTACACTTCCCTTGGGAAAAAACTCTATCAAGTGAACTCAAACAAGATTGTCCCTATAAGAAAAATAGCTTTACAAGCTAGAGGGAATTTACTCCTTACAAATGAGGCCCCATCAACATTAGTTGATGTTGATATACTCCCATCTCAGGCTTCATTCTCTGATATAAATTTTCAAATCACAGGACCATCAGGAGCCGAAATAAATAGAGCTGAAGTAACCAAATGTAAAAATAATCCACACCAAATACGTGTCACAGGAAAGGGGGACGGCCCTTTTATCCTGAGGGCAACAGGAAAAAATGGCTCAGATAAGGTTAAAATCATGTCAATTTTAAATTTTGAAAACAAAGGAATGGGAACACTCTATAAGAATCCATAC
Organism: Peptostreptococcaceae bacterium; assembly: GCA_016650135.1. Next base: position 1,563 of record JAENWH010000015.1, on the reverse strand, counting down.
ACATTTATTTCAGGCTCTTTATACTCATCATTTACTGGAGACCTTGGTACAGGCAACGAGAGGGGGGTTGCAACAGCGAGAGATGCGAAAACTTCCGTATCATACGCTTCTTTAGATTTTGGTCTAAGTGGATCTGACACCATAACCCTTCCTCTCTTTGAACTCGAAAGTGAACCGACCCTCTTCACCTTCAGAGAAGGCACAGATTTAACCGATGAAAGTAAAATCCTCGGTACCTTTATCTATCATAAAAAATCTATTTGGAATGTGTATCAAGAAGAAACATTCACTTTCAATCGGAGATTAAAAGGTATCACAACCTTATCCATTGAACTTGAGCATAAAGTGCATATCAAAGGCTTTATCTTTAAAAAAAGGGAGAGAGCTTTTGCCCTCAATGAAGCAACAACAGCCGATGAAATATATGGTGATTCTTTTACTCGAGAAGAGCATTCCATCACACAAATTGGAAATAATGTTTCTCTCATTTTTCAAATGATACATTTTGCAGAGAATAAAATCAAATCTATCATAATTTGTGGACGAAGTCCTATTCCTCAAAACTCCATTCATATCAAATTTATGAGTGAGAAAAAGGAATATACTTTTATTGCGGAGTTTACCTATACTCAAGAATATACGGAAATGGAATTCCCTATAGATCTTCAGATAGGAACCGCCGATATAACGTTTATGTTTCTTCCTGGTAGTAATTTTGATTTCAAATGGTTTCAATTTGTAAAATAACTATCATAATCTCGAAGTCTTACCAACGATATAAAAGGTAAGACTTCTTTCTGTATGGAAGAAAAAATCACGACTGCTTTCTTCCTTGTCATTGCCCCAATAAGAATTCTAAAAATATCTACAATGACGAGACAAACCTTATGATTCATAAGCTCTGAGAAACAAAGTCTCATTGTGATACTTAGGTGAATAGATATGCGTATGAAACCCAATAACAAGAGAAAATCATTTATTTGAGACAAATTTATGGTATTTTTACCTATTACTATCAAAAACAAACAAGAAAAACAAAGAAGCATTTATCAAAAAAGTAACCCCAAAAAAGAGAATGAAGGCCAACAAAAGTTTTATTCTTAGAGTAAAAAATAATAGACAACCCTTTCAGATATCTCACTCTGACATGGGGTATTTGTTTCAATCAATTATAAGAGAAGTAAGATCTTTTATGTTAACCCCAGTCACCTTAAAATTTTCACATCACAATAAATTTCAATAAAAAACTCAAAAAAAAACAACTATTTACTCCTTGATTTTCAACTACTTTCTAGTACTTTCGTTTACCCTAAATAAAAATCTTACCCACACAAACTCCCGAAGAGCCAGAATATGCCGTATATAACCCATTCAATCCAAGTGAAAAACTCCCTTTACAACCATCTCCCAAGGTTCTTTCTACTTTCAGAACCTATAGGCGCGCAGGAACCCGTCCCTTTTATAGCGAAGGTGACTTCAACGATCGGATGCTCTCTATTCTCGATAAAACACTCTACAGCGACATCCCATTCTTTCTTCCTAGTATAAGTGACGGCAATCTGC
>JAENWH010000525.1 GCA_016650135.1 Peptostreptococcaceae bacterium | reverse complement strand
GAAAGCATGCTGCTTTTTAATAGTTCGAATTTATCATTTAATGTAGTCATATCAACCTCCTGAATAAAGATGCGAAAGAGAACGTTTGCAATAGGTCACTGGAATATTCATTTTTTTGGCTTGCTTTTTCACATTACCCATGGCCATATGATTGATGAAGTCGCAAAAGATAATGATTTTGCAGACATTATTTGGAATGCATTTATGTTTGCAGGAGGCACACCTGCCTGACCAATGTATTATTTTGTCGACACCTTCCATCTCTAGGTTTTCCCGAATATTGCCAAGTTTGTCAGCACCAAGCACCAGTAAAGTCATGTGAATCTCCTTCCTTGATCAAATCAAACGTACATATTAGTATCAATAACCAGATAGCCTATTAAACTTATAGGAATAATTATGTTTATATAATATTACTTTTTTACCGATATGTCAATAGAAAGAATATGCAGGTATGGAATATAATAAAAACTGTTAAATAAGGAGGGAATCAATCTTGACAAAACAAGAGATTTATACTATATTAAAACTATAGGAATTGTTAGAATAGAAAGGAAATGCTATGGAAAAAACGAAAGTGACAAATGTAAATATAAGCACTAAAGTTGTGCATGGTTATAAAGGATATGATTCAAATACTGGAGCAATCAGTTTCCCAATTTATCAGAGTGCAACCTTCAGACATCCTAGTTTGAATGAAACAACTGGGTATGATTATTCTAGACTTCAAAATCCAACAAGGGAAGAACTTGAAAAATCTGTTGCGAAACTTGAAAACGGAAAATATGGATTTGCTTTTTCAAGTGGAATGGCAGCAATTTCCACCCTTATTAAAATATTTTCACCCGGGGATCATATCATAGTATCTGACGATCTTTATGGGGGAACCTACAGAATTTTCGATGAGGTATACAGTAAATTCGGGTTGGAATTTACTTACGTTGATACCAGCAGAATTGATGAAATCAGCAGTCATTTGAAAAAAAACACAGCGGCTATTTTTGTGGAGACACCCTCTAATCCAATGATGAAAATTTCTGATATAAGAGAGATCAGCCTTCTAGCTAAAAGGAAAGCCATCCTGACTATTATAGACAACACTTTTTTAACACCCTATTATCAAAGACCGCTGGATTTAGGCGCAGATATTGTGGTTCACAGTGGAACGAAGTATCTGGGAGGGCACAATGACACATTGGCAGGTCTGCTGGTATTGAATGATGATGATATCTCTGAGAGAATTCAGCTGATTCAAAAGTCAGAGGGAGCTGTACTGGCGCCTTTTGACAGCTGGCTGATACTCAGGGGGATTAAAACACTGGGAATTAGACTGGATAAACAGCAGGAAAATGCTTTTAAAGTTGTTGAATGGTTAAAAAATAATCCGAAAGTTGAAAAGGTTTTTTACCCAGGACTTCCTGAGCATACAGGACATGAAATCTGTGCAAACCAGTCTTCAGGTTTTGGTGGAATGATTTCATTTACAGTTAAAGACGTATTAACGGTGGAAAAAATCCTGAAGAAAGTAGAAATTATTATTTATGCAGAAAGTCTTGGCGGCGTTGAAAGCTTAATCACATACCCTATTGCGCAAACTCATGCGGCAATTCCAAAGGAAATACGTGAAAAAATCGGTGTGAACGAAAAACTCCTCAGAATATCTGTCGGGATAGAG
>JAENWH010000078.1 GCA_016650135.1 Peptostreptococcaceae bacterium | reverse complement strand
GGAGAAGGAGATCTTTTTATCTCTGCAGGTAATTCAGGTGCGATGATGGCAGGAGGCCTATTTATTCTCGGAAGAATTCAAGGCATTGACAGACCAGCTATGGCAAGCATTTATCCAATCCTAGGAGATAAAGCATCCCTGCTTGTTGATGCAGGAGCAAATGCAGAATGTAAGCCGGTAAATCTTCTTGAATTTGGAACGATGGGTAGTATTTATATGGAAAAGGTTCTGGACAGAAAATCACCAACTGTAGGGCTAGTAAACATAGGCGCTGAAGAAACAAAAGGTACAACTGTTGTAAAAGCAGCATTTGAACTGCTGGAAAAAAGTGATTTGAATTTCATTGGGAACGTGGAGGCAAGAGATATTCCTAAAGGCAGGGCAGATGTTATAGTCTGTGATGGATTTGTCGGGAATGTAATATTAAAACTTACTGAAGGGTTGGCATGGAATATTCTTAAACTGTTGAAGTCAAAGTTTACAACTGGAGCAAAAGCAAAGATTGGTGCGTTGTTATTATCAGATAAACTGATTGAAATAAAAAATGAATTTGATTACTCTGAATATGGCGGAGCCCCTATTCTAGGTGTAAAGGGAGCAATCGTAAAAATGCACGGATCATCAAATGCCAAAGCAGTAAAAAACACCATCTTAAAAGGAATTCCTTATGTTGAAAACAATGTGGTTCAAATTATTCAAAATTCTGTCGTTGAAATAGAGGAGATATTAATTAGTGATTAATCTTGATTTTCAAAGTGTTATAGATTACAAATTTAATAATATTGAACTGATGCATATAGCCTTAACACATAGCTCATGTTCATCAGATACAAAAAATAAAAATATAATGAACAATGAGAGATTAGAGTTTCTTGGAGATGCATTTTTAGCAGCAATAATAAGTGAATTTCTCTTTAATCAGGAAAAGTCAAATGGAGAAGGTGTATTGTCTAAAACAAGAGCCGCAATCGTTTGTGAAAAATCTTTAGCAGAGATAGGTAAAAACCTTGGAATCGGGCAATATATAAAAATGGGCCGGGGTGAAGAACTTACCGGCGGAAGAAACAGAGATTCAATTATTGCAGATGCTGTAGAAGCAGTTATTGGTGCAATCTATCTTGACAGAGGGTATCTTGCAGCAAAAGAATTTGTTCTAAGCTATTTTAACAAGAATATTAATGAGGCAATCAAAGGAAAACTTAACAGCGATTATAAAACAGAACTGCAGGAAAAATTACAAATTAACGGTAACATTGAAATACAATATAAACTGGAAAAAGAAGAGGGTCCTGCTCATGATAAGATCTTCTATATCAGGTTGATTGCCGATGGAAAAGAAATAGGTTCGGGTTCGGGGAAAAACAAGAAGCAAGCAGAGCAGGCGGCAGCAAAAGATGCGCTGGAAAGAGGTGGAAAAGTTGTATTTTAAGAGAATAGAAATGCACGGATTCAAATCATTTGCGGAGCCGGTTACAATAGATTTCAATGAGGGGATTACTTGCATTGTCGGACCTAACGGCAGCGGTAAAAGCAATATAAGCGATGCAATCAGATGGGTGCTCGGAGAGCAAAGCCCCAAAACTCTTCGTGGCGGCAAAATGGAGGATGTGATATTTGCAGGTACTGCAAGCAGAAAGTCAAGAGGTATGGCGGAGGTTACCCTTGTAATAGATAATAAAACCGGCATTTTACCTATTGATTTCAGCGAAGTTGCAATTACAAGAAGAATGTACCGGTCTGGTGAAAGTGAATATTCTATAAACAACAGTCATTGCAGACTTAGAGATATCAGAGAATTAATCATGGATACCGGCATTGGTGTTGATGGCTATTCTCTCATAGGTCAAGGAAAAATTGCTGATATTGTAAGCAATAAATCTGAAAGCAGAAGAGAAATATTTGAAGAGGCTGCAGGTATTGTTAAATACAGAAGTAAGAAGTCGGAGGCGGAAAGAAAGCTTGAAGCAACAAATGTTAATCTTGAAAGAGTAAATGATATTATTTCCGAAATCGAGGGACGAATAGGGAATCTGAAGGACGAAAGTATAAAGGCCAGAGAGTATATAGGATTGAGAGAAACTTTTAAGGATCTTGAGATTAACATTACTTTGAAAAATATTGAAAATGTCGAATTGAAGAATGAATATATTAAGGATGAAATTTCTGAAGCTTCAGTAAACATTGATGAGGTGAAGGATGAAAAAATACTTATAGATAAAGAGCTGGCTATAGGCAGAGAAAGAAGTGAAGAACTGGGGAAGCTCAATGATGAGGCCAGAGACAAGATTCTGGTCAGCATTGAACAGATTAACAGTCTGGTAAATCAAACCCAGCTGAACCAGGAAAAACTGGCCACAATGGGCAAGGACAATGAAAGACTTGAGGGAGAAATAAAAGCTATCCAGAACAAATTGTCAACTGAGACGGCGAATCTTGAAAATCTTGATTTAACTAAGAAAGATTTAGAAACAAAACTGACCGATTTAGAGATGGTTTTAAATGCAGGTATTAAAAAATACACAGATATGACGGAAAAACTTTCAAAAGAGGCTGAAGAGATTGACGAAAAAAAGAACGACATTTATAGATTGCACAGTAGTGTTTCGACTAAAACAGCTGAAAAAAATAGTTTACTCAGTCTTAAAGCCACGTTGGACAGAAGAAAAGAAGTGATTTCTTTTGATAAAAATGAATATGAATCGAATAATAAAGACACCCTGTTCAATTTTGACAAGGCAAAAAAAGAAAAGAAAATCATCGAAGAAAAATTTCTAACAGACAAATCATCTTTAATTGAAACAAAGGAACGTTATAATGAGGCATATGCAGAAGAAAAACAGCTTGCCAATGAATTGGAATCTATAAAATTTAATATAGGTCAGTTGTCCTCAAGAAAGAAAACCATTGAAGAAATGGAATCTAATTATGAAGGATATAATGGGGCTGTTAAGTTCATAATGAAATCACAGTTAAAAGGAATTCATGGTGTTATAGGAGAACTTATCAATGTCCCGCGAGGTTTTGAAACTGCTATTGAAACTTCTTTGGGAGCCGCCCTTCAAAATATGGTTTGTGAAGATGACAGCAGTGCGCAGTCAGCAATTCTGTCCTTGAAAGAAAACAAGGCAGGAAGATTGACATTTTTACCAATAAGTTCAATCAGAGGTACTGGCGGAACGCAGGATTCAGGAGTTAAGAATTCTCAGGGGTTTAAAGGTTTCGGTGTAGACTGCATTAACTTCGATCCCAAATATAAAAAAATCATGGAATATCTTTTAGGAAGGGTAGTAATCGTTGATAATTTGACCAATGCAATCAGACTTTCAAAAAGTGTTCAGGGATCTGTACGATTTGTAACCCTGGAAGGAGAAATCATTAATTCCGGAGGAGCAATCACTGGCGGCGCATTTAAAAACAAGACAGCTAACCTTCTTGAGAGAAAAGCAGAAATAATAAAGTTGGGAGAAAATATTGAAGCCGTAAATGCAAAAAAAATGGAAATTCTAGAAACTCTTGACAAGTTAAGGAATTGCATTGAAAAAGATGTATCATTAATTCGAAATCTGGATGTATCAATCAGGGAAACGGAACTGAATTTAGTATCAAAAAATAATGAAATTCTGGTCTTAGAGCAAATTTTAAGTGGGCTCACCTCAAATCAGGAAAAGTGGTTAAGAGAACTGAACAGTATTGAGGAAGAGAAAACAGGCGCGGATAAAATGATCTTTGAAATTGATAAATATGTGGAAGAAATCAAAGCGGAAATTATTGATACAGAAGAAAAAATAGAAAATTTTATTCTCGAGTATGAATTTAAAAAAAGACAATTGGAAATCATCAATGAAGAAATTATTAAGGCTAGAATTGATGCCAACAGTTGTGAAGGAGAGAAAAATAATCTTGAATCAATTGTAGAGAGAATAAAGAACTTGGTGCAGGAACTTTCTTACGAGAAATCAATAAAAGAGTCAGCATTGGTCGGTCTTGAAGAAGAAAAAGAAAATTTGATTTTAGGACATGTCAATATAGAAGATGTTGTTGCAGGCAAGGAAGCAGAAAAAAACAACCTGGAAGAGTTTATTAGTGAGTTGATTGAAGAAAGAGGAAAACTGAATAGCAGTATAAATGAAAAAACAGTTCGAAAAGATACACTTGAGGATGAATTGAGTCGCCTGCAAAGCCAAAAATATGAATTGGAAATCAAACAGGCTAAAAATGAAACACAGCTTGAAGGGTATAAAGACAAGTTGTGGGAGGAGTTTGAAGTATCTTATATAAAAGCTATTGAGTTCAAGAAAAAAGAGTTCAGTATGGGTACGGCTGTTAAAGAGAGCAAAGAAATCAAAAACAGAATGAAAGAACTTGGGGAAGTGAATATTGGCTCCATTAAGGAATATGATGCCGTTAGTGAACGTTATGAATTTTTGACGGTTCAAAGGGATGATATAGTAGGTGCTGTTGACAGTTTGAGAAAAATCATCGAAGACATGGATAAAATTATCAGGGCAAGATTCAAAGAAAGCTTTGATAAGGTTGTTGAGAATTTTGAATTTGTATTTCAGGAAATGTTTGGTGGCGGTCATGCTCAACTGTTACTTGAAGATGAAACCAGACCTTTAGAATCAGGGATTGAGATTATTGCACAGCCTCCCGGGAAAAAACTTCAGAATTTAAATTTGCTTTCAGGCGGTGAAAAAACAATGACTGCCATAGCGCTGATGTTTGCTGTACTTAAAGCAAAGCCTACACCATTCTGTATTTTGGATGAAGTTGAAGCAGCACTGGATGATGCAAATATTGACAGATTCGCAAGGTATCTTAAGAATTTTAAGGATGTTCAATTCACTCTGGTTACGCATCAAAAGGCAACGATGGAGCATGCAGATATATTGTATGGGGTAACAATGCCTGAACAGGGAATTTCAAAGGTAATATCTTTAAAACTTGGGGATAAAATCGAATTATAAAGGGGATAAATAATATGGTCGTATTACAGAAAAAATCATTTTTTGGCAGTCTTTCCCAAAAAATCGGGGATGCAATAATGGGGAGGCCTTCGATAGATGAAGAATTACTGGAAGAACTTGAGGAGGTTCTTATTCAGGCAGATATTGGAATGGAAACTACTTTAAAAATAACCGAAAGTTTAAGAGATGATATAAAAAAACAATATATTTCAACACCAGAAGGCGTTAAAACACAATTGCAGAACATTATTACCGAACTTGTTGACAAGAAAGAAAGACACATCCTGAATCAAACCACTCCATTAATTATTTTAATGATTGGTGTCAATGGGGGAGGAAAAACAACATCTATTGGAAAGCTTGCAAAGGTGTGTAAAGATGAGGGCAGAACGGTTCTTCTTGCAGCAGCTGACACCTTTAGAGCAGCAGCAAGTGAACAGCTTGAAGTTTGGGGAACCAGAGCAGCGGTAAACGTTATCAGGCACCAGGAGGGAGCAGATCCTTCAGCAGTTATTTTTGACGCGATACAATCTGCAAAAGCAAGAAAAATTGATGTTCTTATTTGTGATACCGCAGGCAGACTGCAAAACAAGAAGAATTTAATGATAGAGCTTGAAAAGATGAACAAGGTGATTGACAGAGAATATCCCGAAGCAGCAAGAGAAACATTACTTGTGCTTGATGCAACTACCGGTAAAAACGCTGTCTCACAGGCGAAAGAGTTTGGGGAAATTACCAGTTTGACTGGAATAATATTAACAAAGCTTGATGGTACCGCAAAAGGTGGTATTGTAATAACTATTGCAGACGAATTTGACCTGGCAGTTAAGTTTATCGGCGTCGGAGAGGGTATGAATGACTTGAAGGTATTTAACCCAGAGGAATTCGTAGGAGGAATTTTTAATGAGTAAGCCAATTGTTGCCGTAGTAGGCAGACCTAATGTGGGTAAATCTACATTTTTTAATAAAATAGTGGGGCGTAGAGTAGCCATCGTTGAAGATACTCCCGGCGTAACAAGAGACAGAATATATGCTGAAGCAGAGTGGAGAGGAATTCAGTTTGCGTTAATAGATACAGGCGGAATTGATACAAATACAAAGGATGTTATACTTTCACAAATGAGGGAACAGGCTGAAATCGCCATGGAAATGGCAGATGTCATTTTATTTATCGTTGATGGTAAGGATGGGCTGACAGCTTCAGACAGAGAAGTGGCAAACATGCTGATGAGAACTGGGAAAAAAGTAATTCTTTTAGTTAATAAAATAGATAATCCAGGGCTTTCTGAAGATTTTTATGATTTCTATGAACTTGGTCTTGGAGAACCTATTCCAGTTTCTGCAGTGAATATGCTTAATCTGGGAGATGTTCTTGACATGATTGTGGACAACTTTCCGGAGTTACCTGCAGAAGAAGAGGATGAGTCTGTCAAGATTGCCGTAGTAGGGAAGCCGAATGTAGGTAAATCTTCATTAATTAATGCGTTGCTGGGCGAAAACAGAGTAATCGTTTCAGAAATAGCCGGAACCACCAGAGATTCAATTGACACTCCTTTTGTAAAAGGAGACGATAAATATGTGTTGATAGACACCGCCGGTATAAGAAGAAAAAGCAAAGTGAATGAACACATTGAAAGATATAGTGTTATAAGAGCCATTGCTGCAATTGAACGCTGTGACGTTTGTTTACTGATGATTGATGCCACTGAAGGGGTAACTGAACAGGACAAAAAAATAGCAGGAATAGCCCATGAGGCTGGTAAAGGAATCATTGTCGTTGTTAATAAATGGGATCTTGTTGAAAAAGAAACGAATACTATGAAAGAGTTTCAAAAGGATATGGCAAATGAACTTCAGTTTATGTCTTATGCGCCATCTGTATTTATTTCTGCATTTACAAAACAAAGATTGACAAATGTCATAGATATGGCTAAGGTTGTCGCTGAAAAAAGGGGTATGAGAATACCTACCGGGCAATTAAACAGTTTGATAATAGATGCTGTCATGATGAATCCAACACCTTCTGATAAGGGTAAACATTTGAAAATATATTATGCTACTCAGGTTGGGGTTAAACCACCATTATTCTCTTTTCAAGTTAATAAAAGAGATTTAATGCATTTTTCTTATGCCAGATATCTGGAAAATAAAATAAGAACTGCCTTTGGGTTTGAAGGAACTTCAATTAAATTTGTATTCAGAGAAAAGGGAGAGAAGGATAATGATTAATATCCTTGTAATAATTACACTAATTGTTGCATATTTATTAGGGAATATTTCTCCGTCAATAATTTTAGGTAAGAAATATGGCATTGATATCAAAAGCCAGGGCAGCGGAAACGCAGGGACAACAAATGCGCTTAGAGTCCTTGGAAAAAAAGCTGGTATTATTACTTTTGCTGGGGATATTCTAAAAGGTGTTGTGGCAGTTATTTTAGGACGATATGTGGGTGGCGAAACAATTGCCATGGCATGTGGCCTTTTGGCATTTTGTGGCCACGTCTGGCCTGTTTTCTATAAGTTTAAAGGGGGAAAAGGTGCTGCCACGGCACTTGGCGTAATAACAGCAATAAATCCCATCATGGGCTTGTTAGTAGCGCTTGTGGTTGTTTTAATAGTACTAATTACCAG
>JAENWH010000059.1 GCA_016650135.1 Peptostreptococcaceae bacterium | reverse complement strand
GGCCGGCACCAATTTACATTTTTCTATAATTTCTTTAAACGTAAGTCCAGGGTTTATTTCCTTGATAATATCGTCATAATTTCTTTCTTCAATTTCCTGTTTTGAAACCTTCAGCATGGCCATTGCCGATGGATTTGCATGCACGATATGCCCTGATAAATCAACAGCTATCAATCCATCCGCCATATATTTCAAAATTGTTTCAAGTTTACTCTTTTCATTTGAAATTTCTGTAAGTGTTTCATTCAGTTTAAGTCTTAATATGTTGAACATTTCAGCCAGTCTTCCTATTTCATCATTCGACTTTATGGAAACTTCCTGGCTGAAATCTCCATCAGCCATCTTTTTGGCCAGCTTTGTCACATTATTGATTGGCTCAGTTATACTTTTTGCTATAAAAAACCCAAGAGCTGCCGTAATTGCCAGCGCAATGATCATCGCTTTCAAAAAGATTTCTTTTGACTGATCTATTGTATTGTATACTGAGGTTAAATCTGCCCTAAGGTAGAGGACTCCTCTTGTGCCATTATTTCCGACAACTGGGAACACCATGTTTATTATTGGAATACGGTCTGACTGAGAGTTAATGTACCCTATTGTCTCTGCTGAGTTACCCCCCATGCCTTGCAGAATCAACCCCTGATCTAATATATCAATAGCACTTTTTCCTTTTGTTTCATTGCTGGATGCGATAATCATAAAACTTTCATTTACAACAAATATTTCCTGCTGCAAACTCTTGCTCCATGCATCTATACTCTCTTGTATTTCTGCTTTGTGCTTATCTATGTCATCGTACGAATTCAATGAAATCAAAAGAGAACCTTTCTGCACTGCCTGAGAAAGATTGTCTTTTGTTGAATTAATATAATAAGCTTCCAGCTGGCTCATGATGAAAACACCGATGATTGTCGTTGCAATAAATACCAGCAAACAATAAATCAGTACAATCCTGCCTCTAATGCTACTCAATCTTCCATTAACCTTCATAAATTATGATCTCCTAAAGTAATATCCTACACCTCGTTTTGTCATGACATATTTAGGTTCACTTGAATCGTCCTCCAGTTTTTCTCTCAATCTTCTAACGGTTACATCTACTGTACGGATATCTCCGTAATACTCATAACCCCATACTTCTTCCAGCAGTTGCTCTCTTGAAAAAACTTTGTTTTCTCTTTCTGCAAGATACTTCAACAGTTCAAATTCTCTAAGCGTAAGGTCTAATACTTTTTCATCTTTTCTTACCTCATACCTGTTCATATCAATTGTAAGATTGCCGAAGTTCTGTAAATTTTGAGGCGAATTTTTACCCGAATCACTTATATCCAGTCTTCTGATATTTGCTTTGATTCTGGCTATTAATTCCCGCATTCCGAAAGGCTTTGTGATATAGTCATCTGCCCCAAGTTCAAGCCCGAGCACCTTATCAACCTCTTCCTCTTTTGCTGTAAGCATAATAATCGGAACCATGCTGACCTCTCTTATGCGCCTGCAAACTTCAAATCCGTCCATTAAAGGAATCATAACATCCAGCAGGATTAATTCTGGCGTCTGTTTGATGGCTTTATGTAATCCATCCTGCCCGTCATAGGCAGTATCTACGTCAAAACCTTCTTTTACCAGATTAAATTTGATAATGTCTGAAATTGGTTTTTCATCTTCAATTATTAGGATTTTCCTTGATTCCATACCGTTTCTCCTCTTTATATGTAGTTCAGTGGATTCTTCTGCACCCCGTTAATGATTACTTCAAAATGTAAATGAGGCCCCGTGCTTCTTCCAGTACTGCCAGAGTTTGCAATATGCTGTCCCTGATAAACCTTTTCTCCTGCTCTCACTAAAAGTTTACTGCAGTGAGCGTAAAGTGTCACTCTGTTTCCCCCATGGTTAATTCTGATAACGTAACCGTAGGAGCCTCTATACCCAGCATATATGACTGTTCCTCCATCCGAAGCTCTGACTTTTGATCCTGAAGATATTGCCAGATCAATCGCTCTGTGATATGAAGAGTATCCTTGTGACAGTCTTGCTCCAACAACTGGATAAATATATGTTCCACTGCCTTGTAGTGATGGTAATGCTTTCGTTCCAACAAGCAAAACTTCTTTAATAGGTTCTTCCATTACAGTGACTTCCAATTCTGTTTTAGATACCTCAATGCCATTATTTTTGATTACCCTCGCGACTACTTCTTTTTCACCGTTTACCCCTCTTACTTTAACACTTTGTTCACCTTTATACATATTATCAGCATTTTCCGTAGTTTTTTCAAAGGCAATAGGTTCCATATAGGTTGCAACTTCTACTGTTTGCACAGTTATTAACGGTACCGCCTGGGTAAGCACAATTTCTTGTCCAATACTTAATCTTTCCGGATTAACCCCGCGATTTGCTTCTTGTAATACAGCACTTTTTATTCCATTTTCTTTAGCTACCTCGGAAAAAGTATCTCCGGGTTCGACGATATGAACTTTGGTTTGAACCGCTCCTGTCAGTATTTTCTTTAAAGCATCTTCTGAATTCTGAATTCTGCCAAGTTTTGTTTGAACCTCTTTGATCTCAACGTATTCAGCGAATCCAACGCTTTCATATTCACGGCTGCCAGAATTATTTATATATCTGGTTTTAATACTGTCCAGAATCTGTTTTGCCGTTTCTTTTGAGGAAATAATAACCTCCCTGTTCTCATTGACATATATTCCATAGGCCTTAGCTTTCATATCCTGCATGTAAGTCAGTTTTTTTAATACTTCTTCTGAAGCATCTATTTCTCTGTTTAATGATATAACTCTGTCAAATACAATATCCAGATTCTTGTCTATTTTCACCTCTGCATTATATTCTTTCGTCAGTTGTTCCGTTACAACATCCAGCAGTTTTAAAACATCCTCCTGATTCTTAACAACTCCTAAAACCCTCCCGTTGTATGAATACTCATAAGCACTGACATGGCTGACTCCTGCAGCAATAACCGTGGCGACAACAAGGAAAAGAACTAGATGTATCAATAATTTTGCTTTATTGAGTTCAGCGTATTCCCGAGCGAGCCTCATCTTGAGGTTGCTCCTTTTGACAATCTTAGTTGCCTTTTCTGCCAGTTCCTCATTTCTGCGATCAATGCCAACAATCATTTTTGCCATTGCTTCGGCAGCCGATTTTTCCCTGGCGACAAAATTTCGTTTTAGGATCAATAACCTTCTGAATATCTGTTTATTGTTTTCTCTTATTCGCTTTACCTGTTCAGGATGTGCTTTATAATATTTTTTAACTTTTCGTGTTGTTTTCAAGATTATTCTACCGGGTACTTTGGCAAGCGCTTCTAAAAAAACTAAAATTTTGAATTTCATTCCTTTTTCAGCTGTGCCTTTTTCAGCCTTTATCTGGTTCTTTATTCTCAAAACTTCCTGGTGCAATGCCGCTTCTCTTAATTCGTTCTCTTCATAACCAAAACCAGGCATTACTGGTTTTTCCCCATTTAATGCCTTGGTTTTCAAATGTTTAATCCTGTTAGCTTTTGAATATCGCCTTACATTCAGTTCAATTCTTTTTTTGATTCTTTTAATTGTTTTTGCCATTCCTCAACTTCGTTAAGCCGCTTCTTAAAGCAACTGCAACGTTCCCCCATATCATTTGTGCCAGTGTCTTTACACTCTGTACACCTGTACTCTATTTCCAAATAATCTTTCTTCATGTTGTTTTCTGTTAACAGAAACACCTTTTCTTCTCCTAATATATCCGCTTTTTTCTTTAATGCTTTTATTTGATCTTTAGAGTTGGCCGATCCTGAAACCATCATTCTGGAGATTTGCATTCCGCAGTTTCTCAGTTCTTCATCTATTTCTTTAATTCTCGGAAACTCCCTGTAGACAGTATTTTTTCGATCGGTCGCCTGCTTCTCCACTTTTTCTCTTATTGTATCATAATACTTGAAGATGGACGGAGCCCCTGCTCCTTTGCTCCTTTCACCCTCACCAGGTTTGTTGTTTCCTTCATGCCAGTTTTTTAATATTTTATTCACATAATTCATATTCGGGTTTGGGATCCCGCTTGTTTTCCCACAAGCCTCCAGTATTTTATCGATACCAAATCCCATTTCATCAAACCAGCTATCAATCAGTCTTTGCTCCTCTTCCGTGGCGTTTCTCATAAAACCCAAGGATTTTAATATTCTTTTATATAAATAATGTCTGTTATCAATTTCTTCTAAATATTCTTCAATTTTTATAATATCCAGCAGACCCTTCATCGACCATTCTTTCACAACTGCTCCAATATATTTAACATTCTCCTTTTTTCTGGTTTTGACGCAATAGGAATAGGCATATACAATCATCTCCGGTGTCGCTCCATATTCGGAAATCCAGGTCATGATTTCCACAGGCTCTTTCCCCCCAAGCAGCCGTCCTGTAACCTTTTCAATTGTCGCATACATATCTTTGATTTCTTTATCTTCCAATAATATTTTTGTTCCTTCCGTAATTGCCTGGCTGGATCGCTTCTTTTTTGAATTCTTCACATATACCAGTTCTTTTAAATTTAAAAGCTCTATTTGATATCTGAATTTGTCTTCAGGATTCGTATAATTCTTTTTAACAATTCCGAGGCCTTCCCAATAAGTCCAGGCTTTTAAGACTTCTTCTATTTGAAGATCCAACTGCTTTGCAATCGTTTCATTTGTAATGTCCTGCTCTAAATCCGTATACATTAAAGCAAAGAGATAAACCTTCACGAAATCTCCAGGTGCAGCAATCATATATTCACTTATAAAAAGGTTTTCTACTTCTGTATCAAATAAAAACGCCTCTTTTACCTGTTTTTTAAAAAAATTCTTCTGCAAAATATTCTCCCAATCTTTATTTTAAAAGCGCTTTATTGATATCTTCCAGTAAAATTTCCAAACCAATTCCATGTCCTTCAACGGCTTCTATAATTGTTTCCTGATTTGCACCTGGACAACCAGCACAATTCAAGCCATGCTTCATAAAAATTCCTTCTAAATTATCATCCATTTCCAGAACGTCACAAACTTTCATATTCTCAGTAACAATCATTTTTTTACCTCCCCAAATTACTTTTATCAACAAACCTTGTGTATTTGCCAAGCCAGGTCAAATCTACCGAACCCGTAGGGCCACTTCTTTGCTTTGAAATAATCACTTCGCATACTCCAGGTTTTTCTGTATCCTCCGGGTTGTAATATTCATCCCTGTAAAGAAATATAACAATATCCGCATCCTGTTCAATAGCTCCTGACTCTCTAAGGTCAGAAAGCACCGGCCTGTGATCTGTCCTTTGCTCAGGTGCACGTGACAGTTGAGAGAGCACAAGGACAGGGCAATCCATTTCTCTTGCCAGCAGCTTCAAATACCTCGAAAGAGCTGTAATCTCCTGCTGTCTGTTGTCCGTTTTGCCTTCAATTGACATTAATTGAAGATAGTCAACAATGACCATATCCAAGCCTTTTTCAGCCTTCAGCCTTCGACATTTATTTTTAATTTCCATTACAGTTATACCAGGAGTATCATCAATAAATATGTTCGCCTTAGAAAGGTTGTCCATTGCTATACTAATCTGATCCCAGTCTTTTCTTTCCAGGTCCCCTGTTTTAAGTTTCTGCATTTCTATTCTTGATTCCATGGAAAGCAATCTCTGCCCCAGCTGCTCTTTGGACATTTCCATACTGAAAACTAAAACCTTTGCGTTTCCTTTTATTGCTGCCTGCTGCGCTATATTTAATGCAAAAGCGGTTTTCCCCATTGCAGGTCTTGCCGCGATAATGATAAGATCGGACTTTTGAAATCCGGAGGTTTTTGCATCCAGATCAATAAACCCCGATGTAACACCGGTAAGATTTCCTTCCAGCTGTGACATTTTATCAATCATATTTATATTTTCTAAAAGCACATCTTTAAGAGGCGAAAAATCTTTTCTTTGCCTTTGCTGCGCAATTTCAAAAATTCCTCGTTCTGCAAAGTCCAGAACTTCTTCTGCCGCCTGCTTTTCCTGGTAGCCCTTGTCTATTATTTCCACTGCCTTCGAAATCAGGTTTCTAAGTGCAGCTTTTTCCGCAACAATTTTAGCATACTGTCTTGCATTTGAGGTGGATGGTACTGAAACTGAAAGTGAAGCGACATAGGCTCTTCCACCAACCATCTCCAGGGATTTTCTTCTTTTCAATTCCTCTGATACAGTCAGCGTGTCTACTGGAGAGCTCTTTTTGAATAAATCTGAAATGGCTTCAAAAATTTCTTTATGCAACTCATTATAGAAATCTTGAGATCTTACTTCTTCCATCACATCAAACAAAGCGTCCTTGCTTAACATGGCCGCTCCTAATACTGATTTCTCTGCTTCTTCATTATGAGGTGGAATTCTTTCAATCATATCTTACTCCGCTTACACATTAATGCCCACTTTTAAGGTGGCCACTACTTCATGGAAAATTTTTATCTCAACTGTTGTTTCGCCTGCCGTTTTAATGGGATTTGGCATCAGGAATTTTTTCTTATCAATGTCAATTTTATGTTGCTCTTTTAAAGCTTCCGCTATATCTTTTGAAGTAATTGATCCGAATAATTTACCGCCTTCTCCAGACTTGGTTTTAATATGAACACTTAAGTTGCCTATTTTTTCTGCTAATTCTTTTGCTATCGAAAGTTCATCAGCCTTTTTCCCTTCAGCTATTGATTTCTGCTTTTCCAGACTTCTTACATTTCCTTCTGTCGCTTCCATCGCAAAGCCTTTTGGAATCAAAAGGTTTCTTGCGTATCCATCGCTGACCTTTACAACTTCTCCTGTTTTTCCCGTTCCTTTTACGTCCTTCAGTAGTATTATTATCATATTATTTGCCTCCTGTTATAAATTTTTCTTCATTTCCTTTTGTATATAGGCGAGCGCCTCTTCCGGTACAATTTTCACTTGTGCTCCGGCAGTTGTCAAATGCCCTCCTCCGCTCAGTTTCTCCATAACCGTTTGTACGTTTATTTCCCCCAGCGACCTTGCACTTATTACAGTTTTACCAATTTCTGAAGTCCCTGCAACAAAACTGGCTTTGACACCCTTTATTGTCAAAAGTTCGTCCGCTGCCTGCGCACTGATCACCTGCATGTCAGGGTGAAAACCTTCGCATACTGAATAGGCTATTCCTTCATTAGAAATCTTGGCATTTACTATGGCATTCGCCCTGAGTTTGAAAGATTCAACATCCGTTTGAAAATAACGTTTAACACTTGTTGTGTCAGCGCCTGAACGTCTTAACCAGGAAGCTGCTTCGAAAGTTCTGACACCTGTTTTTACAGAAAATCTGTTTGTATCAACTGTAATTCCTGCCAATAACGCTTCAGCCTCAAATTTAACAATGCTTTTTTTCTCAAGGGAATATTGAAGAATCTCTGTCACCAGTTCTGATGTTGATGATGCATAAGGCTCCATATATGCAAGAGTTGCATTTTCGATACTGTCTTCTGCCCTTCTATGGTGATCTATCAATGCTATCCTATCTGTTTCCTCCAGAAGTTCCTGGCATTCAACCAAACTGGGTCTATGGGTATCCAAGACAACAACCAGTGTCTCTTTATCCACAAGAGCAAGTGCTTTTTCATTATTTATAAAACTATATGTCTCTTTTTCCCTGGCAAGCGAGTAAACTTCCTGTAGGGTTTCGTTATAAGCATTAATTATTATATGAGCTTCCTTGTTTCTAGCCGCAGCAATCCTGAAAATACCAAGCGCAGAACCAAAAGAATCCATATCCGGATATTTATGTCCCATAATTAAAACCTTAGATGACTGATCAATTAACTGTCTGAGCGCATGGGCAACTATTCTTGATTTGCCTTTATTCCCTTTCTCAACAGTTTGCATCTTGCCGCCATAATATTCAATTTTGCTTCCTTTTTTTACTACTGCCTGATCCCCGCCTCTTCCAAGGGCTAAATCCAAAGCATCTGTAGCATATTGATCTGTTTGTGCCGGCGTTTTGCCGCCAACTCCAATACCAATACTAAGCGTTACAGGGAAATCAGCATCTGTTTCAATTTCTCTTATATCATCAAGAATTGGGAATTTACTTTCAACAAGTTTTTCCATGTACTGATTTTCAAAAACAATAAAATACATATGCTCCTTATGCTTTGTAATAGATGCATTAATTTTCAAACACCATTGTCTGATGGTTTTATCAACATTTGAAATAATTGAAAGTCTCGTTTCGTCCGAATTATTAGAAGTCAGTTCATCGAAATTATCAACATTAATTGTTGCTATACAAGGTTTTTCATCATTATATTTTACTTTCAGGGTTTCATAATTGGTAACATCAATAAAATAAAGTCCAAAAGATGAATCCTCTTCTTCTCCTATACTTGAAACCTGGATTTTGAATTTTTTGTCATTTCTATCAAGTATAAGATTCTTTTCCCCTTTTGCACTTTTTAAGAAATCAGCAAACTTAATCCCTGTTAATGCAAAAATGTCCGCATCTTTTATACCATCATATTTGAAAACCTCATCAATTTTCCCGCTCGCTCTGGTTACCTTCCCGTTTGAGTTGATAATACACATAGGGATGGGGACATACGCGGCCAGCAATTTTTCTATTCTTTTTTCTGCCATTTCATCTCCTCAAATTTGATTGATTTTTTGTCCAAAATATAGATTTGCTGAAAACATATTATACCATAAAGCAACTACTTTTTCACTTTTTTTCTAATTTTTGTCGTATTCCTACCAGCAAGTCCAAAAATCCAAAGAGTGCTAAAAATTTTCTGCCGAAAGGAGATACAAATAGCATAATATAAATGACCCATCTTAAAACTTTATTCATTTTATTATGTTTTGTCGTATACATCACAACCGCAAAGCCTTGTACCGCAAGGACAAACTCGATGATAGCCTGTACATTTAAAAGCATGGCATCTTCCGATACAATCTTCAGACCGACGACCATCCAGGAAAGTACATATATCAAAAGGCACCCGTAAACAGCT
>JAENWH010000439.1 GCA_016650135.1 Peptostreptococcaceae bacterium | reverse complement strand
CATGTCTGATCAAGGAATCGATTTATACTGTGCCCTACCAGTACTTTCCACATATGTAGGGCATTCATCTATCCATGCAACAGAAAGATATATACGACTCTCCAAAGAGATATATCCGAATATTGAAGCAAAAACATCATTTCTTACAGGGAAGATATATCCGGAGGTGTATGATGAATAAACCAACTGATTTCGCATACTCACTGACCAAATATCTAACAGATTATCTTTCTGCAACTATTGGAGCAAGTAAAAATACAATCATCTCCTACCGAGATACCTTCAAACTTTTGCTGATATATACATCAAAACAAAAATCAAAAAAACCAGAAATGCTGGTTCTTGCAGATTTTGACAGAGATTTTATTTTGGATTTCCTGGATTGGCTTGAAAATGAACGTGGATGTTCTGTCCAGACCAGGAATCAAAGGTTAACTGCTGTGCATGCTTTTTGTAAATACCTTCAGATTGAACATGCAGAATATATATTCACCTTTCAGAAGATAATAGCAATTCCGAAGAAAAAATGCAACCAGAAGCTTGTGAGTTTTTTATCTATTGAAGGTATTGAATTATTACTACAACAACCTGATGCATCATCTGACAGCGGGAAAAAGCATCTGATACTACTCACATTTATGTATGCAACAGCTTGTAGGGTTCAGGAAGCAGTTGATGCAGTGATAGAAGATTATAAATATAATGGAACAAATCTAATGAAACTGACTGGCAAAGGGAAAAAAAGTCGACTAGTTCCCTTGGAAAAAACCGTTGTAAAATTGATGGATAATTATATTGAAAGCCGTAGGGAAAATATACTTTTTTCGGAAAAAGACTGGCTTTTTTTAAACCACTCGGGACAGAAACTGTCACGGCAGGGTGTTTCTTCTATCATAAAAAAGTATGCAGATATGGCAAGAGAAAAAAGACCTGATTTGATTCCAAAAGGCATATCACCGCATACATTTCGCCATAGCAGAGCTGTACACTGGCTACAGGCAGGGGTTGAATTAGTTTATATCAGGGACTTATTAGGACATGTATCTGTACAAACAACTGAAGTTTACGTAAAGATTGATAGTGACATGAAAAGAAAAGCACTCGAAAAACTATCAAGCACACAAAGCATGAATCTGCCGGAGTGGCAGAAAAATCAAGATTTAATGGCATGGTTAAAGTCATTAGGTAATTAGCCTGCAAAAGGATATGTAAACTTTTTAAAACACATCTGTTGTATTTACTTGATGAACACTAAAAACTTTACATATCCGTAAACTTTACATACCCCATTGTATGTAAAACTTTACATACAATGGGAAAATCCTATGCGCTTCGCTGCTTTGCAAAGGAGGTGAACCCTGCTCTCTTTCAAATGTCTTATCTTTGCCTTTCCACCATCAGCGTTTCAGAATTTTACAGGCAGCTTTGTGAGCTTCTTGGTGTTGATGCAAAGAATGGGAAAACGGGGATGTTCAAGGCTATTCAAAGCAGAATCTATTATCTCTACAAGGAAAAGCGTACACCTTTAGTTTTAGCCATTGATGAAGCTCAGTACCTGAATTTGGCCATTTTAAAAGATCTGAAAATGATCATGAATTATGGCTATGATTCCTTGAATTGCTTTACTTTAATCCTTGCTGGCGAGACTTATCTAAACAACATTCTGGAAAAGCCGGTACATGAAGCATTGAAGCAGCGAATAACTGTTCATTACAACTTCGAGGGGCTTTCGGATAATGAGATTAGCGATTACATTTTTCACAAGCTCACCCTTGCCGGTGGCAGCAGGGATATCTTAGAGCCTTCCGCCGTAAGCGCCGCTCACAGCTACTCCCAAGGCAATCCCCGTCTCATTGACAACCTCATGTGCGATGCCCTTGCTTTAGGTGCTCAGCTTGACAAGAGAACCATCGATTCGGAAACCATGCTTGCTGCTGTTAACAATCAGTCTCTTTACTAATTTTACCTTTTCCCTCTTTAAGGCTATGATGATTTTCATCATAGCCTTATCTATACGAAGCTTGATGTTCCTCGCATGGATAAAACTATGACAGCGTGCAGTTTCCCTGATTAAATCGTGTCGTCCAGATTTGATTGTGTCGTTTTCCCTATGAATCAGACAGAAAACAATTTGCAGTTTGACCGGACGAGAGTCTGTCGCTCAACAATAGT
>JAENWH010000437.1 GCA_016650135.1 Peptostreptococcaceae bacterium | reverse complement strand
GATGCGACGCTAATAGATATGTGCAATAAAATGCCTAGCAATGATGATCAATTGTTAATGGTTTCAGGGGTTGGAGAAAGCAAGATGAAGCGATATGGCGAGGCGTTTTTAGAAGTGATAAAAGAATTTATATGTTAGTAATCAGCTAGGGCCTGGTGGCGCCGCTGGGGCGTGAAACGGATATAGTGCGTTTGACTGACGTTGCGGACATTTAATATTGCAATCTTCAAACATGAAATAAGTGCGAAAAAAAACGCTTAATAAATCTAATAATGTGGTAAAATATTAAATAGAATGTTATTGGGAAGGAGATGTTGAGTATGGTCCTGAGAAAAAGTTTGGCCGGTAAAAAGAGCATGGTCAAAAGAAAGCCATCTAAAATTAAGGGCGATTTGTTTTCAACGATAAATTCGGATGAACCCAATTTATCATGGACAAAGTTTAATGAACTCGATTCCACATGTGGAGTGCCAGATGATGCGTTGACAAAGAGATTTATTGAAGCCGTAATGATCGCAAACCGGGTCAAAATAATTAAGGGATTGCCAATATCAAAGTATGATAAGCATCAAAGAAGAGCTTTTATAGAGTATCCTGATGGAAAAAAAGTTTATGTATAAGCAACCTGAAATAATTGTTTTCGCTGGTCCTAATGGCTCTGGTAAAACTACTATTTCAGAGATGGTAAACATTATAGAACCATATATAAATGCCGACAATATAAAGAGAAGCAATCATTGTACAGACCAAGAAGCTGCTGAGTTTGCTGATCTGTTGAGAAGTCGATATATCGTGCATATATATGACAACACAATACAACCTTTCCGCATATTCAAGAAAAGGAAATCTGAGACATTTATATGGGAAAATGAATTTTGGAGTGAAAGTGACATTAGAGAGTTAGTTCAAATAAGATAATAATTAAGCATGCAGTGTTCCCTTAAGGGATTTGAAACTTTGCTGCCTAATCAGAGAATAACTAATTCATATTAAAATGCAGTAATAGGAGGTACAACTATGATAAAAAATGAGAAAATAAAGCGAGGTATTTATTTTATAACAGGGGCATTATTCAGTCTAGTGTTGTGTGTCGTAATATTCTTCACAATGACTGTAGCAGATGCGACGGAGATACAGACGAGTAATCTCGGGTATCAGGTTTATGTAAATGGGGAAAAGATAACGCTGAATGAATCATTTATTAAAGATGGTAGGACCTATGTTCAACTTAGGGAACTCTGCGGTCAGATGAATGTGGCTGTTGATTGGGTAGACCCAAAATATCATATGCTTCCTATTCCAGGTGGGAATCTTCCTGGTGGAATTAATCTGACTAATCCTACTTTTGTTTATACTGATGAAGTGACAGATTATTATAACACGATTCAGAAGATTACCTGTGTTGAGATAACAGGGATTTATCAGAAGTACCAGGCAGACAACAATCTCAATTATGCTTTTTGCGAGGAAGGTTTTGTAGTCAAAGAAAATGGAATTGAAAATATAATCCCTTTGAAATACAATCCTAGCAATGGCAAAATATACCTATCAATAGATGAGTTTAGGGAAAAAGTACAACCTTATCTAGTAGATATGTGTATGCAGTTGAATTAATATGGGAATTGAATGACTGACCTGTATCCTAAAAAGTTTCGGCAATGTGCTAGAATTTCGGAGGGCTTAATGAGATGGGTAAAAACACGAAACGAAATTTATTAATATTTATTGCGGGAATAATAACATACTTTATTATTTCCAGCATTTATTATCATGACAAAATGAATGATACTTTACTACAGTTGCTGCCTTTAATTACGATTTTAATAATACAAATTATTATTATTGCAGCGATTAAAATAAAAGTTTCTAATAATAAAAATGGCAATTCATCTCAATCGAATCAGGAATATAGAAGACTTTGTAAAAGTAAAAGTAATCGAGCCATTGCAGGTGTTTGTGGTGGCATTGCCGAGTACTTTGGATGGAGTGCTATATTTGTTCGACTATTTTTCTTATTCTCAGGAGTTGGCTTGTTTGCATATATTATTTTATCTATCGTTCTACCAGAGTCAGACAGTCCCTTGTTATAAAAATTATGGCTCTGTCACAATAGATGGTTGATAATTAGAGCAAATTGTTAGGAATACATCTGTTTGCCTCATTTACTATGGACACCTATATAG
>JAENWH010000018.1 GCA_016650135.1 Peptostreptococcaceae bacterium | reverse complement strand
TGTTTCTATTCTTCGCAAATATTTGCCGGATCTGAAAATACGGGTGATTAATGTCGTCGATCTGATGAAAATGCAGCCTAGTATGGAGCACCCGCATGGGTTGACCGAAATTGAATACGACTCGCTGTTCACAAAGGACAAACTTATTATCTTTGCCTTTCACGGATACCCATGGCTTGTACATAGGCTGACTTACCGTCGAACCAACCATAATCTGCATGTCAGGGGTTACGTTGAAGAGGGAACGATCACGACAGCCTTTGACATAAGAGTTCAGAACAAACTGGATCGCTTTAATTTAGTGCAGGATGTGGTTGACCGGCTGCCAAATCTGGGATCCAAAGGGGCATATTTGAAGCAGATGATGCAGGACAAACTTATTGAGCATACTCAATACATCAACAAGTATGGGATAGACCTGCCGGAAATCCGTAACTGGAAATGGAACTCAGGCGGCGGCTTGCAAAAATAGCGGCATTGGAAAAGGACATAAAATATTGATTTATTGAAGGGGGAATGAATATGGCAAATCTATATCCACTGCGATTTGAGCCAATCTACCAGTATCGGCTCTGGGGCGGTCGGAGTCTGGCCGACCTGCTTTCCGCGCCGCTGCCAGGCGACGGCCCAATCGGCGAGGCCTGGGTGCTCAGCGACCGCGATGATCATCAGAGTCTCGTTGCCGATGGGCCGCTCAAAGGCAAAACCATCGGTCAATTGATGAAACAGTTTCCGGAGCAGTTGCTGGGAGCGTCGACTCGGCGTTACCAACGGTTCCCCTTACTGCTGAAGTTCCTCGACGCCCGCGACATGCTCTCGGTTCAGGTGCATCCGTCGGATGCGCATGCGGACTTGTTGCCGGAGGGCGAGACAGGGAAGACCGAGGCATGGGTCGTTCTGGAATCGCAACCTGAAAGCCGTATCTATGCGGGTTTGAAAATAGGCACAACTGCGAACGATTTACGCCGATCGTTCGCGAATGGGACTATAGAGGACCAACTTACATCATTCACTCCGAAGCCAGGTGACGGCATCTTTCTACCAGCAGGGACTGTTCACGCTATGGGCAACAACGTTGTTGTGTTCGAAGTGCAGGAAAACAGCGATGTCACATTTCGACTGTATGACTGGGGTCACGTCGATGCCAAAACAGGCCAGCCCCGAGCCTTGCAATTCGATAAGGCGCTGGCTTGCATTGATTTCGCGCAAGGTGCCGTTGGCCCAGTGATTTCTGAAGTTGAGTCAACAATGCCGATAATACGGGAGAGACTCTTTAATTGTGAACATTTTCGTTTGTGGCGTCTGCGTGGAGAATCGCCGTTTATGGTCGGCGCGGTGGAAAAGCCGCGTGTTTTGGTATGTATCGCCGGCTCCGGGCAGTTAGAATACGATGGCGTCAATTATGCCATGGGCAAAGGTGAAGTGCTACTATTGCCGGCCGTGGTAGGAGCGTGTGATTTTAGGCCATACGGCGCAGTTAACTTGTTGGAAATTGCGCTGCCTGAATAACTTATAATTTTGGAGGTGAAAGGATAATGATAAAGCTCATAGTTTTTGATCTGGATGGTACACTTGCCGAAAGTAAATCGTCTCTTGACAACGAAATGTCGGCACTGCTACATGACCTTCTAGGTATTGTCAAAGTGGCCGTAATCTCCGGGGGTGGGTGGCCGCAGTTTGAAAAGCAACTGCTTGCAAATCTTCCCCATGACGAACGTTTCGAGCAGCTGTCTCTTCTTCCGACATGTGGAACAAAGTTCTACAAATACGCAGAAGATTGGGAAAAGATTTATTCAGAAGATTTCACCGTAGATGAAAAAAAGAAAATTCTCGATTCTCTAAAGAAGGCGCTCAACGCTGCGGACTTCAAGGCCGAAAAGGTCTGGGGAGAGGTCATTGAAGACCGTGGAAGCCAGATAACATTTTCCGCATTGGGCCAGCAGGCTCCGCTAGACGAAAAGATCAAATGGGATCTAGCTTATACCAAAAGGAAGAAGATCAAAGCAATCCTTGACACTTATATTCCGGAATTTTCAGTCCGAATGGGGGGCACGACATCAATTGATGTCACGAAACCTGGGATTGACAAGGCCTACGGAATTAGAAAACTGAGAGACATCCTTGATATTACATTGAAAGAGATGATCTTCATAGGTGATGCCCTGTTTGTGGGGGGGAACGACTATCCAGTTGAAGAAGCAGGTGTCGTTTCTATACCGGTACGAGGGCCTAATGAGACGAAACTGGTTATTCAGGCAATTATCGCTTGTTTAGATTGCGATCATCAAGAGTGACATTGTAAGGAGAATTTTATGAATGAATTTATGTTGAAGCGCATGGGGATGATAATGGAGCCGGAGTCGGGCAATCCACAGGAGATCGAAGGAGTCCTAAATCCGGCTGCCGTCCGTGGCCCTGACGGCGAACTATACCTATTTCCGCGGCTCGTTGCACGGGGTAATTATTCGCGCATTGGAATTGCTCGAGTGCGGTACAATGAGGCTGGCGACCCTTTTGGAGTCGAGCGGCTCGGCATTGCATTGGAACCGGAGACTGATTATGAGCGGCGGCCTGACGGCGGAGGCTGCGAAGATCCACGAATTACGTTTGTGGAGCCGCTCCAGTGCTACATGATGACTTACACGGCGCTTTCTCCTCAAGGTCCACGAATTGCCTTGGCTATATCTAAGGATTTGTTCCATTGGGAACGTCTGGGGCTTGCAACCTTTGATTCATATAAAGGTATTGACTTTGTAAATGTAGATGACAAAGATGCCAGCATCTTTCCTCTCGCTATTCCCAATCATTCAGGGAAAATGCAGATGGGCATCCTCCATCGTCCTCTTTTCGATGGTACTCGTCCCGAGGAAACCGTCAAACATCCCAAATCCCGTGAAGTGGATCTCAATCATGAAAGCATCTGGATATCATACTGCCCAATGGCTTTGAAAGGCTCTGAACCAATTAAACTTGGTCTGTTTAACTCCCATTATCGATTGGCGACCCCGGTGTCGCCTTGGGAGCGGCTCAAAGTCGGTGGAGGCACTCCACCAATTCTGACCCGGCACGGCTGGCTGATTATTTATCATGGTGTGGGAGAAATGGAGGAGCTTGTAAATGGTGTACATCGACTGTGTTACTCGGCCGGAGTTATGGTGCTTTCGAAGGAGCATCCACAAGTGATACGATATCGTTCTGCTGAGCCGGTGCTTATACCGGTACTTCCGCAGGAACGTATTGGAACCATCGGAAATGTTGTTTTTCCCACCGGTATCGACCAACGCCTTGATCTTGGCACACCGGATCGTTTTGACGTTTATTATGGGATGGCTGACAACAGAATTGGCGTGGCAAGGCTAGACTTGCCAGATTCCCTACCACCTAGAAGAGTTGCCAATAATCCGGAAGCAAAGGTGTAACTCACTTGATTCTCTCAAAGCCAAGAAACATTCCCAATTTATACAGCAGAATGCCAGATGGTAAGAATACTTTAAGCAGATTAGAATTTTCTTGGCTTCGCTTTTGCAAAGCCAGAAAACCAGGAAGGAAAAATTGATGAAAAATAATCATTTAACACAGTTGGGAACACTCGGCCAATCCATTTGGCTGGACTACATTCGGCGTGATCTTATTACTAGTGGGGAACTTCATAGGCTGATTACGGAAGACGGATTGCGTGGTATGACCTCAAATCCATCTATATTTGAGAAGGCAATTTCGAGCAGCCATGATTATGATGAGGACATTCACACCATGGCTATCGATAAAAAAGACTGCAAGTCAATATATGAGGCGCTTAGTCAGCATGATGTTCAGAGCGCGGCGGATGAGTTTAGATCGGTGTATGATGAGACTGAAGGCAAAGATGGATATGTCAGTCTGGAGGTCAATCCGCATCTTGCACACGACACTGATGGTACAATTGCCGAAGCACGCCGTTTATGGGAAGCATTGGACCGTCCTAATGTATTAATCAAAGTTCCTGCAACGGCTGAAGGTCTGAAGGCGATACAACAACTTATCAGTGAAGGGATTAACATTAATGTGACACTACTCTTTGGATTACCGCGCTATAGGCAGGTGGCTGAAGCTTACATAGCTGGCATTGAAGCGCGCTTGGCTAAAGGAAAACCTGTTGGGCATGTGGCCTCAGTTGCCAGTTTCTTTGTGAGTCGCATAGACACGCTTGTGGATTCTATACTGGAAAAAATAATTGAAAAGAGGGGCGATGAGGCAAAGCTTGCAAAGCAGATACGTGGACAGGTTGCCATTGCCAGTGCCAAAGCAGCTTATCAAATTTACAAGGAAATATTCAGTAGCGATCGGTATAAAAAACTGACTGAACATGGAGTCTGTACTCAGCGGCTTCTCTGGGCAAGTACAGGAACTAAGAATGCAGAATATAGTGATGTGAAATATATTGAGACGCTTATAGGAGTGGATACTGTAAATACAGTACCAGTTAAAACTATGGACGCTTATCGTGAGCATGGTGAACCAAAAGTTCGCATTGAAGACGATCTCATTGGGGCGGGTCGAGTTTTGCAGATATTGTCTGAGCTTGGCGTAAATATTGATACAGTGACTCGGCAGCTTGAGGAAGAAGGCGTTGAGAAGTTTAACAAACCGTTTGATGAGTTGATGGAAACTCTTGCAAAGCGAGTTAATTATTAAGAGAGATTATTATTAAAAACTAAAGAGAAAAAGTGATGAAAGGTGAAAGTGGTATGACGCATGAAAAAATTAAGGGGCTCATTTTAGGCATTATTGTTACGTCATTAATATTTATGACTTCAATTTCAACCTATGCGCTTGTTGAATCCAAAGGAATAACGGCTAGTTATAATAATGTAAAAATATATATTGATCAAAAATTAATAACGCCAAAAGATGTGAACGGAAATTTAGTAGAACCATTTATCTATAATGGAACGACATATATTCCAGTTAGGGCTGTTGGCGAAGCTTTTGGTAAATCGGTATCCTGGGATGGAAGCACCAACTCAGTTTATATTGGTACTCAGTCAGCTGTAGTTTATCAAAATACAGAATATGGATTCCATTTCCAAATGCCTGACAGTTGGCGAAACTTTACAATCGTTGATAATCAGTGGAAAGGTACCGCATTGGAGGGACCACAAGTTGGAGATGTCATTGCAACCGGGCCACTGATTTCTATCAGACATCCTCTTTGGACAGAAGAGACTCCACGCCAGGACATTCCAATTATGATTTTTACTTTTGAACAGTGGAATGACATTCAACTTGAAAAATTAAGTTTGGGTGCTGCCCCGATTGGGCCAAGCGAATTAGGCCGCAATAACAAATATGTTTTTGATCTTCCTGCTCGCTACAATTTTGCGTTCCCTTTGGGATTTGAGGAGGTTGAACAAATTTTGAAAGGTAATCCTCTGCAACCCGTAAATGTAAATTAAATGAAATGGTTTGGGGGTTCTGTAAAAACGAAATGTTTGCAGATATTTTGAAGAAACATCATGGGTATGATATAATATAAGGGGAAGTGACGATTTTGGAAATCGCGGTTCCAACGATTTTAAAGTTTAGCGGATAGGGAGGTTAATTACTTGACACAGTTTAAAAAAGAGGAAATTTTCGATAAAAAAATACATAGTATTACATCACTTTTGGATAAGGACGCCAGTTACGATTTGATCATAGGAATTCCTTTTTCAAAAGAAACTGGGAATCTTCCGAAGCTGCTGAAGCTACTGGATGAAATATTGCAAAAATTGATTGTCAGGCATTATTTGATTGTTTGCGTCGGAGAAAGCACTGGTGAAGATACTTTAGCGGCTATAAAGAAGCTGCAGATAAAACATGCTCATATAGAATACTTAATGCCGCCTGAAATCAGCGGAAGGGGGATGATCATTCGGACATTTCTTGAAATTGCTAACATTTTTGACGCTGACTTGATTATATTAAATGCAAACATGGAAACCAAGCCAGGCATTAGTATTAATGAAATTTGGTTAGAACGGTTAATATCTCCTATCAATGGGAAATACAATATGGTGTTTGGAAGTGTGCCTAGTTATTTTGGTGTTAACAGCAGCGCCCCCTATTTTACTCTGCCTGTTTTGGAAAGTATATACGGCATCAGAATCAGTGATGCTTCTGCAGGTATCTATGTTTTTGACAATAGTTTTATTGAAGAATTGGCTGATGAAGCTAAGTTCTGGACGGAATTTATTGATGGATATGGGTTTGATTTTTGGTCAATAACCCGTGCTTTGCTTTGGGATAAGATGGTATGTGAAGTGCAATTGAGTGGCAAAATTATATTGACTGACTCCAGACAAAGAGATTTGATATTTTATGAAAATGCGAAGGTTGTAACGGAATGCATTAAACGCGATCTGGAATTTTGTTTAAAGGAACGATTGATTATTAAAGTTGTTGACATATTTGCCAGAACTGAAAGCAAGTTGCCGGATATTTTAGAGTATCCAATCAGTACGCTCTTATCCGAATTTAAGCGGTTAACCAATGAATTTATTGACGCCATAAATGGGTGCCTGCCGGCTACTATGGTAGAAGAAATTAAGCGGTTATCATCGGTAGAACCAGAAGAGTTTTATTTGCAGGACGAAATTTGGGTGACTAGTATTTTTAATTTATTATTAGAACATGCTTTTGAGGAAGAAACTCAGAGTTCTCATTATTTGAGTGCTTTGACAGCTCTGTATAATGGGCGAGTAGCCAGTAATATTTTGCAGATAAATTCTTTTAAAGAAAAAATAAAGTTTCTCCACAAAAATGAACAGGATACAATTAGGATACAAAAAATTAATCAGATTCAGCAAGAGCTTACCAGTGAGTTCTGGAGGCAGAAACCGGAAATGAGTAAAAATTGGATTCTTAAAGCCCAGCAGTATCGGCCTCGATTGGTTCCATTAGGATATATGGAATATGTGCCAGGTAGACCAGTAGTAGTTCCCAAGGAAATAAAGGGTAAAGACCAGAAAATGGTTTATGTTGACAGTGTTTTCAGGACGCTGCGCAAGGATTACGAAGATAAATTCGAAAACTTTATTGTAAAAGGTCTTGGCTTGCCTGAAAACCATGACGTCGATAGTACTATTGTTGCAGTGGCTGATTTCATACAACAATTAGAGTATGCATTGGATAAACTCCTGCCCGGAGACCTGACGACTAAGGAAGGCGTTGAACTGTTTGCCAATTCGCTTTTTGCTATTTTACCCTCTCAGACTATTCCAGTGGTATCAGAGGAAATTTTGCGTTATGTGCTAACCTGTCATCCTCCTTTGGATTTGATGATTCCCATGCATTATGATAAAATTTCTGATTTTATCGCCAATATCGATGTCAGGGATGCAGTGAGTTATGTAAGTTTAGTTGAAGAGAGAACCAGATTTGACAACTATATGGCCCAGGTACTAGAGTTGGTGACTCCTAGCAAATTCGAAAATATTAAGATTCAGCCTTTAATAATTCATGACCAACTTCCTTTTATGGTATCGTATCATAAGCAAGTTTGTGATTTGAAGCACTTGACTGGGCGATTAACTATAAAGACTATGAGAAAGGGGAGAGGAGGGAAATACCCTAAACTTCGATACTTTACTTCTATTCTCCGTTGTATGGGAATTGCAAGGCAGTTTTCTTCTTTCATGGAGGAGATTATTAAAGAAAGAAAGAATATTGGGAGTAAGACCCAGTATGTGATGCTTAATTCACGGGGAGGAGGCGAATTTTCAGCTAACAATCTATTTGAAAATATCCATCATCAGGAATTAGTCGAAATTGTTAAAAGTTTGGCAATACAAATGTCTGAAGAAGGTCTGTACGATTATGCAAGGTTGTTTAATCTTATGGTGGAAGGTTACGGCTTGAGTAAAGTTTTGGATAACGGCGTTTATTTAACTTGTACTGCTTGGAGTTGGGCTGAATTTAGTTTTAAGGGTGGGGAAAAACTTCCAAATGCTATATCAAGCGGTGTGGAAGCACACTGGTTTAATAATGACTTTATTGTAAGCATGTACAGGGAGTTAGGCTATGATCAGAATGAAATTAATCGCAGCATCTTTCGGTTTATAGAACATGGCAAAGGCAATAAGACTTTACTTGATTCACTAATGTCATCTCCTCAAAAAGACATCAATGTGGTTGTGCAGGAGATTACTCATGAGCCGAATAAGCCTCTGAAGCGCGTCGCAAATAATCCCATATTAGAACCGATTCTTGAAAATGAATGGGAATCTAAGTATGTGTTAAATCCTGGGGCTTTAAGGATAAAGGATAAAGTCTACTTGTTTTACCGAGCAGTAGGTAAAGATGGAATCTCCAGAATAGGTCTTGCCATTACAGATGGTTATACCGTCCTGGAAAGATTGCCTGAACCTATCTTTGCGCCAGTTTTGGAACAAGAAAAAAAAGGCTGTGAGGATCCGCGTGTGGTTATGATGGATGATAGAATTTGGATGATCTACACGGCTTATGATGGCAATGTTGCACAGATAGCAATTGCATCGATAAAGGTGGAGGATTTTCTTAAACGTAATTTTAATCTCTGGAGACGAGACGGTTTGCCATTTGAAAATATATGGGACAAAGATGGTATTTTATTCCCGGAAAAGATTCAGGGAAAATATGTTTTATATCACCGTATAGACCCTTCTATGTGGGCAGAATATATTGATGAATTGGGATCTTATGATAGAGAACAACACTTTATAATTATGGGGCCACGACCTGGAAATATGTGGGATTCTCAGAAAATTGGAGCAGGTTCTCAACCAATAAAAACTAAATATGGATGGCTGCTTATTTACCATGGCGTCGATTATAGATATGTTTATCGTTTAGGTGTCATATTAGTTGATTTGTTAGACCCGCACAAGGTTTTGTACCGTTCTCCAAATGCCGTGCTGGAACCGGAAAAGGACTTCGAATTAGGTGATAGCGGAGCCTGGGTTCCTAATGTAGTATTTACTTGTGGAGCAGTGGGAGCGGTCGACAAGGCGGTACTGGATGATAATGATGAAATATTGGTTTATTATGGAGCTGCCGACACAAGTATAGGAATGGCTAAAGCTACGGTAGCCAACTTGATACCTAAGAAATATCGTATTGTTAATATTTAAGAGTAGTTCAGATAGTTGATTTCAATAGCTGAAATTCAGCCCCGATATTTCCATTGATGAGTAGATCGGTGAATATTAGTGATAATGATGCTTCGGCGCCCTGGTTAAGGTTTACTCCATCGCAAGTAAGTGCATCATAACAGCCGCCGCTGCTTGCATCATATAAAGACAGTTTATGAATATTTTCACCTCTATACCACTGGTGAGCTAATTTGGCCAAGTCTAAGTGTTCCTTATGACCCAGAGCATGGTAGGCTTCCCAGCAAGCAAAGGCGGTTGATGCTGCATCAACCGGCTGTTGGTCGAAACGTGCAGAAGGTCGGGTTCTGGACAACCAGCCTTGATTGCCGATTACGTTTAAGTAGCCTTCGCTGAAGACGATGTCGTTCAAAAAGCTGAGGCTATCATAAGCTGCATGCAAACATTTTTTATTACCGTTAAAGGAATAGACGCAGAAAAGAGCCTGGGGCAGAATGGCATTGCAATAAGTCAAAGAATCTTCAAACCATAGCCAATCTAGACTTTTTGTACTTGAATACAAATCGAGCAGGTAATCAGCAAGTTGAGTAATGAGTGCCGGTCGATATTTATCCAGATCTGTTAGTTGAGCTTTACATAAGCCAACCAGTGTATAGGCAATAGCCCGTGGTGAAGAAAAACTACGGGGTTTATTTATAATATTCATTAAAATCCGATTGGCTTTTTGTGAAATTCCTATTTGTTCACTATGGGTGGCGGCACTTAAGGCCATTATGGTCCGACCGATACTGTCCTCAGAATCAAAACGGGCATAGTATTTTCCATCCAGCAAAAAATTAGACAAGGTTCCATCAGCCATTTGTGAATGATCCAAGTAATCAAGAAAATGCTGTGTGTAGTCTGTTTCGCCTGGTTTCATATGAAGGCTAACAATTAAGGCACGCGCGTTATCGTCCAAGGTGTATCCGCTGCGTGGATTGGGAATTCCCCCATTGGAAAATTGCAGGAGACCAGTGCCATCAGTCATAGCTAGTAAATGACGATAGTCAGTCATAATCATATCTCCCTTCTGTCAGAGTCTTGAAGCGGGTGCAGGATGTGGAAGAAAAGGTGTTTGTAGTCCAAGCCAATATTTGGCCAGGTTATTTTTTCTCCAAAGAGGAAAGCTTTCTTTTGAAGCAACTCCTGCAATTGTGGATTATCAAGGATTTTATTTATCAAAGCAGCTAATTCATGTGGTTCGTTAGTTTGCGCAAGAAGACCACGTCCGCCTTTCAGAATCTCAAGTGCATAGGCATAGGAAGTTGAAACTATAGCACATCCGCAGCCTAAGGCAAAGGCCATGGTGCCACTCACAGCCTGATCTCTATTGGGATATGGGCTTAGATATACATCAGTCATGTATAAATATTCGCCCAGTTCTTCATCACTTAAAAATTTATCTATAAATAGTACATTGTCTTCCAAATGCAATTCTTTCACCAAATCCATGAGCATGTATCTATACTTTTCACCTTCGCGTTTTTTTAGGACTGGGTGAGTCTTGCCTATAATCAAATAGCGAGCTGATGGATGGGTGAGAACTACATTTGCCAAAGCGTGAATACCAATTTCTAGACCCTTGCCAGGACCTATCAGACCAAAGGTAATAATAAGCTGATGACTTTGAAAACCATACTTCTGTTTAAGAATTTCCTGAGGATAACGTTTAAACAATGGGACTCCATGGTTAATTACGTTCACCAAACTTGAAGGTATGGAATAACCTTCAATTAACAGTTGAGCGGATTTATAGGTCATGCACACTACCCCCGACGATTGCCTACCAAGCTCACTTAGAATTTGATGCTGATATTCAGTGGGATGAGGGAGCACCGTATGGGTTATTATTACAAATGGTTTTTTTAACCGACTAACAAATTCTAAAATATATTCCCCATCGGTACCGCCAAAAATACCAAATTCATGTTGAACAACAATTAATTCTACATCGGTGCGAGAGTTTGCATATTCAGCAGCCTTGATATAATCTGCTTTGCAATTTATAAATAATGTCAGCACTACTTCGCTTGGGTAATTATATTCATTATCTTCGACATCTGATATTGCAAGTACTTCAAACTTACAATCCTGCAAAAGCAAGCTTTTGCGAAGATCCATTGAAAATGTGGCTATGCCACATTGTTGAGGAGGATATGTACTGAGATTGAGAATAATCATGGTTCGTTGCTCCTTTTCTGTTTTATATTGCATATCTCAAGCGAGGATGTTTATAATAAATCCTGACGTCCCTTTTGTTGTAATATCTCTAATAAGCTGGGAATGTCCTGACTTTTTTCACGACTGGTAACCAGGACAATTTCTCCAGTTTCAACTACCAGCAGATTATCCACACCATAAAGCACTACGGTTTTGTCTGCCTGCTTTACGATACAATTTTTACTTTCCAAAGCTAATATATCTTTACCGATGAAGCAATTTCCTGCGGCATCGTTTTCAAACAATGTTTCTAAAACATCCCAGCTGCCAAGGTCGCACCAGTCAAAATTGCTTTCAACAACTGCCATGATTTTGGTTTTTTCCGAAATACCGTAATCTAGGCTTATATTGGGAAGATTCGAATAGGAGTGTATATAATGATTATAACCTTTTAGAATTTGTTTGTGAACATCTGGTAGATAACGAGCGAATTCCCCACGAAGCGTTTTGACTTGAGCAATATATATACCTGAATTCCATAGGTAGCGGTCACTATTAATATACGCTTGAGCGGTAGTAGAATCCGGTTTTTCGAGAAATGAGCGTACCTTGTAGACATTGGAAAGATCATTAATTTGCAGGGAATCCTTTTCAATATAACCATAACCGGTTTCGGGCCGACTGGGTGTGATACCAATTGTAACAATAAAACCCTGTAGAGCTGTTTTGGCAGCTGTTTGGATGCTATGAGTAAACCCAACTATATCTGAAATGTAATGATCTGCAGGAAATATCCCCAGAACTGAGTCTTCTTCAACCATACCACATTTAGCTAACGCCAAACCAACAGCTGGAGCAGTGTTTTTCCCTTCTGGTTCGCTTAATATCTCAATCATTTGTGAATCTGCTCGGCTGGCTATCAACGCTTGGGTTGCCTCAAGAAGAGAATCATTGGTGATGATAATCACTTTATTAGAGCCGGCATTCATCAGACAATCAATTGTAGTTTCAAGCAAAGATTTATCGTCGAGAAATTTACAAAATTGTTTAGGATGTGCCAGGCGACTTTCAGGCCATAGACGTTGGCCTTTTCCACCAGCAAGAATAACAGATATCATTTGATTTACCTCCATATTATAAAAATTACAGTTTGATTTTACTAAAAAGTGAGACCTTTTGGTTGTTAGAAAGAATATTGCATTATACGTAATATTATACCCTGCATTTGTGGTATGGAAACACTTTTTCTGCCCAGTTAAGTTTAGCCTATCTAAACATCTTTTGAGGCATGTCACAAAATTGAAGTTATTTATGTTAAGGTGTTACAAAAATGCTTGGCCAAGGCACAGTGAAATCTGCCTGTGCTACATCTGTAAACCATTTTTTTCAAATTATAATTTTGGATTTAAGCACCATTAATAATATATTTAAGGATTATGTGATTCATTAGATACCAGTCTAACTAATTATATTTCTAAAGATTGGAGAACTTACATAAAGAATAAAATGGGACTTAATGCAACATGGTGGATGGCTGTTGGTGGGATGATTGGTGGTGGTCTGTGGGTTCCTCGATTTTTTGCATAATTGATTATCGCTATTTTTCTAATCGTGAATCTTCATGGAGTCGGTGACGCCTCTTGGGTTGAAATCATAACTGTATGGGGGGAAATAGCCATTTTATTGGTTTTAGCAGTTATAGTAATATATATTTTTGTAACTATCGGAACAATACTACTTGTTGGCACTGATGCAATTATTGGGGGGGGAAAAAAGTGGCTATTGCTATTGCAGGACAACAAGCTTTTGGTACAACCGGTTTAATTATTGCAACAACTGGTGCTCTGTTTTCAACCGGTTCAGCAATAAACTCAACTTTGTTTGCCACAGGACGTTTAGCAAGAAAAATAGCAACAGACCACGAGTTACCCAACTTGTTCAAATATGAAAACACTCATGGCATAACCGACCGTAGAATTATATCCATCAGTGTCATAAGCATTGGCTTTGCACTTGTCGGAAATCTGAATCAATTAGTGGAAGGTGCTAGTTTTATTTTTCTGTTTACCTTTATGATTGTTAATGCCATTGCTTTTAAAATTATAACTTATGGTCGCCTTTATGCTGCGATGGGTGTGATAGTGTAGTGGTATAGTATAGTTGTAACATCCCAGCCTAGTAGTTTATAATAAATATTAAGTGAAATAGAATTAATTTATGTAACATTACGAAGAAGAACGAACTCAAATAAGTTCATCAGAGGAATACAGTGTTTCAAAAGCAAGTATTTCTATCTGGATGAGAGCTTGCCGTGAAGGAAGCCAAACAAACCAAGAAAACAAGGAAGAATATAAATTTTGTTAATCACATTTCATCCGAAGCGGTGTTTGAAGAAAATAGTAGATTGGATAGAATGGTTTATTCCTGAAAAAATAATTTGTGCTCATGCAGTTTTAGAATTGCGTATGAAAAGACTTTAGAGCAAAATCTTAGCAATGCTTATGCAGAGAATAACTTGAGGGTAATTAAAGGTTTCATATAAAAAAATGCCTCCAAACTGCAATAAAAAGTTGAACTGATTTATGTGAAAGTCACGGAATTCTCTTTTATATTAACCCTAAGGGATTAATTATAAGTTAGATAGTTCTTACTTTTTATTTGGTCGTTAAGGGTGTTTAAATGTAGAAAGAACTAATCGCAAACGGAAAAAGGAAAATGCAATAAACGTCTAAATATCAACATGAATTAGCGTAGGGAAAAGCCTGCTTAAAACTTATTGATGCTCTCCCCCGATGCTCTCCCCCGATGTGAGCGGACAAACTTATCGTTTATTGAGTTTGTCCGCGGAGTACTGCTTCGGGGGTGACAGTCAGGAGAAGTAAATCCAAATTACTCAAACCCTCCTGACGCCAAGAGGGGGCAGAGCCCCCTATGGAAGATGCGCAGCAGCTTGTCGTAGATTCAAATCCTGCCCCCGCAACCAAGTAAATTCAAGGTTTTCAGAGATTTCTGGGAGTCATTTTTAGTGCTATAAAACTTATCCACAGGTTTAATTTCAACAAATCCACCAACTGCAAGGGTTATTTTTTTCACAAACCCAATATCGGATGCTTATAATGGGCTTAGGTGTTTTTTAAATACATCCAATACGCTGACTGGATCATCTATATAATAAGAACGGGCAATATCGCCGTTGACATCTCGGTCACGTCCGTCCCACCATATTGCCACCTTAATATTTGGATAATATTTTATATTTTCAAACATATTGGAAACCCATTGCGTTTTGTCACCGCCATGGCTAGCA
>JAENWH010000428.1 GCA_016650135.1 Peptostreptococcaceae bacterium | reverse complement strand
GATGCCATTGTTGTAGGGCTGGATGGCGAGGGTGAAATTACAGTGGATGAGGAAAAATTCACGGTGAAGTCAGGAGACTCTATTGTCATGCCTTCAGGTAGACCTCACTCAGTATTTGCTTCGGAAAAGTTTAAAATGTTTCTGGTTGTAGTCTTCCCTAAATAACAGTTAAAAATTTTTATGAAGAACCGGTATAATTTTCATGCCGGTTTTTCTTGAGAAAAACCGGGGATTGTGCTAAAATCTTCTTTGTGGGCGGTATTCAGAGAAACTGCACCCAATAGCAGGAGGAAAATATGGAAATAACAAGCACTGTTGAAGAAGTTCGCAGAATTGTAAAGGAGTGGAGGACAGAAGGACTGAAGGTCGGATTTGTACCTACCATGGGATTTTTACATGAAGGACATGAAAGTTTAATCAAAAGGGCAGTGGAAGAAAATGATCGGGTAGTTGTAAGCATTTTCATAAATTCAAAGCAATTTGATGAAAAAGAGGACTTATTAAATTATCCGAAGGATTCTGAAACCGATATTGTGAAGTGTAAAATGGCGGGAACTCACATGCTGTTCAACCCAGGGCATGATGAAATGTATGCAGAAGGCTTTTCCACTTATGTGGATATGGAGACGCTGACGGATAGTCTGTGCGGCCAAAGCAGAGATACCCACTTCAGAGGTGTCTGCACGGTGGTTGCTAAACTGTTTAATATTGTCAGACCCGATAAGGCATATTTTGGACAAAAAGACGCGCAGCAAGTGGCGGTTGTTAAAAGGATGGTTAATGACTTGAATTTTGACATAAAAATCATTGAATGCGAAACTATTCGAGAAGCGGACGGACTTGCTAAAAGTTCGAGAAATGTACTTTTAAATGATGAGGAAAGAAAAGCCGCGCCGATAATATGGGAAGCACTTCAAATGGCTAAGCAGAAAATTTTAGAAGGTGAAAGTAACTCTTTTGAAATTCAAAAATTCATTAAAACAAAACTTTTAACTGAAAAGCTTATAAGTGTTGATTATGTTGAAATAGTTGAATCAAAATCCTTAAAACCGGTCAATGAAATTAAAAAAGGCACCTTAATTGCGGTAGCTGTTTATATTGGAGCCACAAGATTGATTGATAATTTTACCTGTTGAATGGAAAAAATGGAAAATATGGGTTTTATCATGTATTGACATTTGAATAACTAAGTGCTAGAATGACAGTTAATTGAATAAGAATCTTCAGGGCAGGGTGTGATCCCCTACCGGTGGTAAAGCCCACGAGCCGCAAGGTATGATTCGGTGTAACTCCGAAGCCGACAGTATAGTCTGGACGAAAGAAGAGAGTTTGGTGTACATATTTATATGTATATACGAGATTTGTATTTTAGCTCTGAAATGTTTTTGCATTTCAGAGTTTTTATTTTACAGGCAATGTGTATATTTGTAAATATTTATAGAATACATGCTTTTAATGCCTTGAACATATTGTTCTGGGTATTTTTTTTATTGGAAAGTAAAAGTAAAGTGGTTAGGGACGGGACGCCCCTGACCACGAGATTCAACTTGGAGGTGAAAAATAATGAAGGATATGGAATATATGAAATTGGCGCTGGAACTTGCAGAAAACGGTTGCGGCTATGTCAATCCAAATCCAATGGTAGGTGCTATTATTGTGAAAGATGGAGAGATAATCGGAAGCGGTTATCATGAAAA
The DNA here is from genome assembly GCA_016650135.1 of Peptostreptococcaceae bacterium. The sequence continues at coordinate 538 of JAENWH010000428.1, read as the reverse complement.
TTATGGAGACCTTCATGCAGAAAGGAATGCAATAAACTCCTGTAAAGTACCCGCAGATGGGGCAACCATGTACGTTACACTTGAACCCTGCTGCCATTACGGGAAAACGCCTCCATGCACGGAAGCAATCATTGAAAGCGGGATAAAGAAAGTAATCGTTGGCTCTGTGGATCCAAATCCATTAGTGGCAGGTAAAGGAATTGAAACTTTAAGAAATAATAACATTGAAGTGGAAACCGGGGTTATGGATATGGAAAACCAAAAGCTGAATTACATTTTTTCCCATTACATGAAGACAGGGATTCCTTATGTTGTAATGAAATATGCAATGACCTTAGACGGAAAAACCGCCACGTTCTCAGGAAAGTCAAAATGGATTACCGGAGAAATGGCAAGAGAACATGTACACCAATCAAGGCACAAGTATTCTGGGATTATGGTTGGTGTTAATACAGTTATCGAGGATGACCCAATGCTGACTTGCAGAACCCCGAATGGCAGGAATGGAACACGTATTATTTGTGATACAAACTTAAGG
>JAENWH010000117.1 GCA_016650135.1 Peptostreptococcaceae bacterium | reverse complement strand
TTTGTCGAACAGCTTGATTTATACATTAAGTGGTATGCTGAAAAACGGATTAAGCTATCACTTGGAGGAATGAGTCCGTTAGACTATAGAATAAGTCTAGGGTTAGCCGTTTAAGGTCCAACAAAATGTCCGCACCCCCAATTGGGGAATTTTAACTTGACATTTATATATAATACATATTCTATTAAAATCTTATTGATTTTAAACAGGTTATAACCACCAAATTAAGTCTGTTTTATATATTTTTCATGATTATTTTGTGCCAACTTTACTTTGTCAGGATCAAGTTATTCAACGATGTAACGTGCAATTAACTACACTATTATCTTTCCTTTGTTCCTTTTAATTATGAATGGTAGATATAATATTATCCATATTACAAAAATGAGTGCTATTTCCATAAAGATATAACCTGGGTGGCCGACCCAATTTTCAAAATTCTGCATAGGTGTGTCTGCCGAAGCATAGCAAAGAAACATATAATTGGCGTCAAGTTTTATGTCCGCATATGCCGCAATTGCTGCAAAAGATAAAAGGAGCAGAAAGCATTTCGGAAGTCTTCTATAATCTGGTCGGAATCCGTCTCCCCAGACGAAAAGAATTGGTATCAGCACCATAAGCGAATGCGACAAAGCAGAATCCAAATATTGTATATTGAAGAAAGGATAAAACCAGCCGGGTGTCATGATTGCTGCAAAAGCGGATGGCATGCTTAATGAATATGAAAATTCTTTGAAAATCTTGTTGCGTTTGGAAAACACAGCGGCAAATTCCACAAAAACGGAAATACTGCACAACTCCAACGGTAAGGCTTCTACTAATGAATAATGGCCGATTACCGCTAGCCAAATCCAGATTAAAACTTCACTTACAACCAAATAAATGACTATGACTTTCTTTACGCGCTCTTTGACCCTATCCGATTTTCTGCGATATATTAAAAGTGTCAGGAAGATCAATACTATAGCGCTAAAGAACCAAGTCAGATGTGTCGGGCTGAAGTTATATGTAATATATTCTCTTGGTATATCAGTGTTATAGGACCAAAAATAATTAAACATATATGCTCCTTTGTGCATTTCTTAATAATAACATTTTATTGCTACTACTAATACACTTTTTCTTTGTTCTATCGTACAATATGATAATGTGAATGTAAAGTTAAAGATTTCTTAGCAAAAGCTCAATTCCTGAATATTAAGGTCTGATAAAGCATCCATAACTGGTTGTGAAGTGTTATACTCTCTTAAAAAGCCAGCATAAATGTTGTCTCCACAAAATGAATAGTAAGTACTACTTTACCATCCATATTATCAATCACTGAATCCTTTTGAATTGAAGATGAGTTGCAATTGCCCCACTCTACTCAAAAGTAATCTTGTCAACATAACACTACCATTTTCTCTCAGTAGATATGTTTCCATGCAAAGTAAAATCCGAGAGCCTAACTCATCCAGCAGATAAGTCATGTCCCTCGGAAATTCGTTGTTTTTTATAATTTAAAACCTTTTACTTCTCCGCCTTTGTCAACAACACTACAGTTTCAACATGGCTCGAGTAGCCCCAAATAATGTCTTGCGTTAAATTTTGGTACCCTAACGTTCTAGGGAACTTATCAATGGCTTTTGAGCTGTTTTTTTGGAAACCGACGTTCAAGGAAACATATCAACTTTAATCATTTCATTTTTAAGCCATTATTGATAACTTCCTGAATAATCTTATTTCTTTGCTCTTTAACTCAAATGTCTCTATATGCTGATATGTCATAATATCAATCATTATTGCACATCCTCTAAGTTCCTATTGATTTTTTCTATACAATGTCATTATCCATGCTATCTTTAATAGAATCTATTAAAGATGAAAACTTCTCTTTTCTATCTTCTCTTGTCACCTCAGCTAGGTCATGAAAATTAATTATCATTTCATTAAATGGTAATGGAATCTTAAAGCTATCCCATCTTCTCGTTAGTTCAATTTTTCTTTTCACCTCTATAGATACGGGCATGATTCGCCTTTTTGTCAGAACAGCAGATGCAATAGCAAAGTCTTTTATAACATGATATGGTCCCAGTGGACCATCTGCAGAAATTGCAATGTTTGATACATCTTCCTCGTTAATGATATTTTTGATTTTGAATAAATAATTTCCTCCATCAGAAATATCAGGAACTCTTAATGTCTTATATCCAAAATAATTGCATATATCTGATATATAATCTCCTCTTCTGTCTTTTGTGGTAACAATATACAGTTTGGAGCCTTTCAGCGCTGGATACAAACAATAACTGTCTCCATGCCAAAATAATACAATTATTTTTTCCTTACAATCTTGCTTTAATAGTTCTTCGTTACCATTGATGCTAATCTTACTTGTATTATAAACAAATTCAATATATTTCGCCATAACCTTAACGGACAGTTTTTCAAATATGCCTTTTAGCATTTTTTTCTCCTTTGATTAATTTCCTCGTTCATTAATTAATTTTCTATAAAATCGTTCAACCTTCTCTGCCATTTTATCTAACGAGAATTTCTCAACATATGAAAATGCATTTAAACCCATTTTTTCTAAAACATCTCTATTTTCAATCAAATAAATTACTTTTTTAGCCCATTCCTTTATATCTTCTGATGTCTTATAACCATTATATCCCTCTCTAATCACGTCATCTGTTCCACTAGATTTGACACTGACAACAGGACATTTTCCTGACATTGCTTCTAGGAGAACCATTCCTTGGGTTTCAGAAAGCGAACTAAAAACAAAAAGATCGGATGCTCTATAATAATTAGCTATTTCATTCTGATTTATTGATCCTATTAGCACTACTTCCCTATTCAATGAGTATTCATTAATTAAATTTTGCAAATTATCTCGTTCCGGTCCATCCCCAATAATAATGCATTTAAACTTTACCTTTGAATTCCTTTTTACATATTTCAATCCCTTTATTAGGAAGTTAATGTTTTTTTCGACTGCCAATCTTGATACCGAGCATAGTAGCACTTCGTCATTTGTTATATATATTTCTTTAATATTTTTTATATCGCATTCATCTAAATTTTTATACTTATCTAAATCTATCCCTGTTGGCAGTACAAGTTTTTCCCTGCTTACACCTACATTCTCTAGATATTCTTTCGCTGAAATAGTTGGCGCGATAATGCCATCACATTTTTGTGCAAAATTTCTAATCATTTTGTGAGAAACAATGTTTTTAAATATCAATTTAAAAATCGGAAGATTCTCAGAATACATTTCTAATCGAGTATGATATGTCAAAACAACAGGTATACTATTTTCTTTCCCTATTTTAAGCCCTTTTTTACCTAACCAAAACGGATGGTGAACATGTATAATATCAAATTGATTCTTTTTAAATTCTTCAACAATTTTACGTGAATATATATTGGCAATTGCAAAGTTAAAGTTATCTGTTTTTTTATACTTAAGTAACTTACATCGAAAAACATCATCTTTGCTGTCATTAACTTCCGAATATTCAGGCGCAAATACGACTACCTTATTTCCTCTTTTTCTTAAGGCTTCAGCAAGTCTATTGATAGAAATTGGAACTCCCCCGATAAAAGGTAAATAGTTGTTGGTAAACATGGCAATTTTCAATTTTCTGTCGGTGTTTATTTTGTTATCTAAACTATTGAAATTTCTATAATAATTAACTTCTTTTAATGCCTTTCTGTATAATATAAAAAATACCAGTAAAAGTAAAACTAGAACTAGCAATACATTTAGAAACTGGGCATAAAAAACTGAATGAATGAAAATCCAAACGCTTTCTATCTTTTGAAGAATGCTATATCTTGAAACAGGTAGCACTTCAACTGCTTCTACAGCAACTTGATTATTTGAAACATCAACTTTGATATAATGATAATTGTCATTTAGCGAATTCTTTAGTATCAGTCCACCAGCTCCACCACTAGAATAGTATAGCACACCTTTTTCTTCGTTTTCCTCAAAGTCAGCTCCATTTGTGAAAACTCCTGAAACTTTGTGCTTTGAAAATATATCTGTGAGAAACGTTCTAAATTCTATATTTTTATTTTTTATTAAAGGTGATTTATCCATAAATATAAATGTATGGTTATAATCATCTGCCTTAATCAATTCATTTGTTAACCAATCTTCCTGCAAATCAAAAGCAGTTGTTCCTGTAGTATCTATAAAAATGAAATAACTGCTCCCATAGATAAACGAAAAATAATAAGGGCCAAAATGTTTATAAAAGCGTTTAGCTCCACCATCGGATATTTCGTTACCGCCCACCCCTAGGATTATTGGAACTTTAAGCTTTTTAAAAGTATTATTTAATGTACGATATTTGTCCTCTGCTCCATCAAGCACCGCATCTCCAGTTGAAGCAGTAAAAATAATATTATCGTCAGAATTGATATTCCCAGTGATTTCATTTTCGAATACATCTCTGGAATTTTCAATCGAACCCACTACTGCAAAAGAATAAGTTTCTTTTGGTTTGCTGCTACTTACTGTTTTTATATTTTCATAATTTTTATTTTGAAAGTCCGTCTCGTGAAAAGACAGATAAACCTTATATAGTATGATAGTTGCTAAAATAAAGATAGTAATAAATATTAATATCTTTAGCATATTTCTGTTCAAATTTATCCCCTCCCTCTTTTCTTTGCATTCATTTTCTTTAAACTTTCAACAAAATATAATTATTTTGCAAAAGAAAATATTAGATATATCAATGTCGTAAGACCAATACTATAAATTGCGATTGACATTGGTTTGCCTAATATAATAATAAGAACAAATTTTCTAAAACGCATTTTTGTGAGACCCGCAATGTAACAAAGAAAATCATCTGGTGCTCCAGGAAAGAAAATAGCCAGTGCAAACATCTTATCAAATTTCTGCTGATTATCAATCCATCCGATATATTTATCATAAGTTTTTGCACCTACAACTCCCATCACAAAGTTTCTGCCATGTTTCTTTGAAAGTAAAAATGCTAAAATTGAACCTAAGCAAATGCCTATATAGCTGTATAAAAACCCAAACCACGGACCAAAAATAACTATACTGGCAATGCATCCAACGGAAGTTGGCAGCACTGGGACAACAACAGTAATAATCTGTATTATTATAAATATGAAAGCCTCCCAAATACCAAAACCTTCAACGAATGTACGAAAAGCTTCCGTTGAAGAAAAAATTCCTGCCTTATACCCATAAATCACGAAAATAGCAACTAAAACAACCCCTACCCAAGAACTAATCCTCATGGAATTTATTTTAAATCTCTTTGATTTCATACTTCACTCCTCTGTATATAAATTATCAAGTATAGTTTTTAACAATGTGTAAGTTTCAGTCACATTGCCTTTTAGTCGAAAAAATCATTCTTGTTTTTCATCAGAGTACCTTCTACCTCGCTCCAAATAGTCGCTATATCTCCATCATCTTAAAACACCTTGCCACGGCTCTTGGGACCATAAGTTTTCATCTGAGAATAGTTGTTCTTAAAGCTGGCACATATAATCCTGATACATTTTTATCACTACAAAGAAGGGCCATTGCATCAATTGTTGCATGACACGTGGTAGCAACTGCTTTAAACTATGCACTTTTGATTTTACTGCTTTGGTTTCAATGCCCAGACAGGAATACGCTTAATAGCCTTTTACTTCTCCACTCTTGACATCAATACTACCGTCTCAATGTGGCTCGAGTTGCCATTATTGATGTCATTTGCACCTTGCGTTCACAGGAACTTATCAATTCCTTTTTAGGTGTTTTTCCGAAAATCGACGTTCAAGGAAACATGTCAACAACAGAAGAAACCATTTTGCCATATAGAAAAAGTTGAAACTGCCAATTAATTAAAACAACTTAACTCCTCACCTACAAAACATCAATATGCTCACCTGCAAGTGCTTTATTCATACTTCTTACTGCGCAGAACTTTCCACACATGGAACAGGTGTCTTCATGCTCAGGCTTCCTGTCAGCACGAATTGTTTTCGCTATTTCTGGGTCTATCGCGCACTCCCACTGTGCTTCCCAATCAAGTGCTCTTCTTGCATCTGCCATCTTGTCATCAATCTCCCTTGCTCCTCTTACACCCTTGGCAATGTCTGCTGCATGGGCAGCAATCTTCGTGGCAATGATGCCCTGCTTGACATCTTCTAAATTCGGAAGTGCCAGGTGTTCTGCAGGTGTCACATAGCATAAAAATGCTGCACCGGCTGAAGCTGCAATGGCGCCTCCGATTGCCGATGTTATATGGTCATAGCCAGGCGCTATATCAGTTACCAATGGTCCTAAAACATAAAATGGTGCTCCATTACAAATGGTCTGCTGGATTTTCATATTGGCAGCAATCTGGTCAATCGGCATATGCCCGGGTCCCTCTACGAT
>JAENWH010000118.1 GCA_016650135.1 Peptostreptococcaceae bacterium | reverse complement strand
TCGGAGATGTGTATAAGAGACAGATGTCGAAATGTGCAACTTTTAAATAAACTTAATTCATTAAATATCAACTATTTAGTGTTATTTAATTATAATATATAACAACTGATTATCAAGCACTTAGAACCTCCGAAATGTTAGATATTAAATTGAAATATTCCGAAATTTAATTTTAATTTACGATTTTATATTAAATATTAATATTTTTTTGGTCTTAAAAGTTTGGTCTTAATAGCTTTTAAACATTATTTTCCAAGCTACAGCCTTATTTTCAAGGGACTTTAATGTTAATTCCGCCAATCCATTTATTTTATCAATGATTTTTAGTTGGCATGGTGTTCCCTCTGCAATGCAATCTTCACATTGATAATTATTTAAAGCAATAATTATTTTATAATCCTCATTCTTAATTACGTTAGAAGTTCCAGAGAGCTCTTTTTTCGTTTTGTTCCATATTGGATATTTTACCATATCAACATAACCCTGCATGATATGACGATTGGTCGAAATAAACTGAGGATTAGATTTCATTTCGTGGATAGCGAACACACGAGCCTCTCCCGGTCGAAGCACCTGTTCCAACTCATCTTTTCCTGAAAATTTTCCAATAAATTGCCAGTTCCAGAAGTCCCAGATATAGTAACTCTTTGAAATATCCAATCCTAAACCTCCTTCATCAGTTGCATCGCCCAAATTCACTTTTACCGTAGATTCTACTGGTATGCTTTCCAGCTGTTTATACCAATCCGGCCATCGAACAGGCCATTTTGCGCCATGAGCTTTCGTATTATAAAACGTAAGCAAATGCCACCCTGGATTTACTTCAAAATCATATATCTGTGGATATTCTACGCCACTGAAAGCATCAATAGGTCTTGCGCTTTTAGCCGCAGTATATGAAGGGACTACTCTTGATAAATCGAATAATTGTTCAGGAGTCATTTCCCCAAAATACTTGCTAATTTCAAGTCTTCCTGATGTAATGTAAGTCATCGTGAACATAGCCTGAACACCGTCCCTGCTGCCAAATGGGACTACGTCAAAAGGATTCTTGGCATCAATGTCAAAATTTATGGCGACGCGGTTTTTGTACCAACGCAATCCTGTTTTCGAGGCGAATGGGGGGAGCAGAAGATCATTATCAGCCTGAGCCCGAAAGGTAGTTGTCACACCTAAATTTATATCGCCATTGCGTGGTAATCGTTCATGAATGTCACAACCTTCCCCCAAACCATCAAAAGCTAATTTATATATGTTGCGGTAGGCCGAAGCAGTTGTGGCATATTTATCTTCAAATCCCCCGTCATAGGCCCAGGCTGTTTCCGGGTAATCGAACTTGATACCTTTTATCCCGGCATTTTTCAGGTTCTTATACACTTCTTTCATGTGTTTAATAAATTCTGGATCGGTATAATCATATCCCCACCAGAGATCTCCCTTTCCGTTGTTCCACCATTCAATACCACCCCGTGATCGAAGTTTAAATGGATTGTTGAAAAGAATATGTTCGGGATAGGTTTTACAATAATCTTCAGATCTTCTTCCCGCCTGAAAATAAATAAAGGGTACTCCTCCAAGTTTTTCAATCCCGCGTCCCCATTTCAAAGCGGTTTCGTAAGGCTCCAAAAAACCTCCGCTTGGATAAAGCTGCCAGTGTTTATCATCCCACCAGCCTTGTTGATTATTGGGATTTGAATAATCATCGGGCTCAAGCCTTATTCCTACTTTACTATATTTTAAAAAACCGCTTTTTACCACATCTTCCATTGCCCAGATTGACCCTGGCGTATTGTTTTTAGGTTCATCATTACCTCCATGCTCCCATTGAGTCATCCAAAGGTTTAGTATTGGATAATCAATCCCACTAATTTTGCAATGATTGGCATCACGCAATGCGAAACCGTAATTTTCAAGTGCTTTAAAACGATTATCGGTAGTAAAATCAACATAGAATTTATCGTTCAGGATATATTCAGAACCAGCATCTACAAGTTTGCCTACTGGATCATTGGCTGTAAGGGAAATATTAAGGTGGGTTTTTAAATTTACAACACTACTGAATTTCTGAAATTCATTATAGGTAAGTCCTCCAATTACAAGAGATTTTTTTGACATCCCCCTTTCCCCAAATGTAACTAGCAGATTATTAAAACAATTCATACTATCCTTTGAAGATACATGGGTCTGATAGCCACCACTCTCACCATCAAGAGTTTTATAATTATTAAATGTAAAACCTTCGAATGCTTTTCCGGTAAGCGGACTGAATTTTTTTATTTTTAGTTCTCTGCCGGTTGAATTAATGACGCCACTATTGACAACAAAAAATCCTTTGTCTTCATAGACCGTTATCTCCAGGATCAATGTCGGAGAATCCATCTTTCTACTCGAAATAATCAATTTTTTTCCTATTCCAAGTTCATCTTTTACTCGAACTGAAGACCAAGAGTGGATATAATCATCTTGAGATCGAAATTCGTTCAGGCTAAAAAAAGCTTCTGAAATGCAGGTAGTATTTTTTGATTTGTTGAATGCTGAATAAGTTCCCTTTGACAGGTTGTAGTTTATCCTGATTAAATTGTTCTCTATAATTACAGATAATCCTTTCCTGGCAATTGAAACATTACTTGTTTCTGAAATCAATGATGTTGTAGAAAAAAACAACAAAATCAATAAGATAGATGCGGAATATAAATTATTTAATTCTCTCATTTACTGATGTATATTAAATTATATTTTAATAAGACTTTTATATTTATGATTATAATAATTGCACTGACAGTGATTCGGTTGAAACATTCTCCAGATTAACACATGATTACCGTTTTGCATTTATTATTCAGTCCCAATTAAATATCTCAATTTTGCCATTCAATTTCCATTTATTTGGAATTTTCCTTTCCATCCAATCTAATGGTTCTCCTAAGGGTAACTCTTGCGAGGCAAGACTAAAGCATTCCTTTATTGCACTGTTTTGGTTGGTACCAATAGCTTCGGGTTGTGCGGATATGAAAAGTGGAGTGCCGCTTTTTGCCACCAACTCCATCCATTGTTTATTTTTCTCCCAATCAGCATTTACGGTTAAACCAACACAGTCGGCATCTACAGAATAAAACGTACCTTGCTGTACGCCTCTGAATGCAAGTGTATTCACGCCGTTTCCTCGTGTTCTTTCCCATTCATTGCCTGAAGTATCATCACCGATGCGGTTTAACTCGAATATACCGGCAGAAAGATGACTTATTGTATTGCAACCAATAATGTAGTTTTCTCCGGTTCCCTCCCTGATGGATTGGTAAAGCTTTAGGATAATTTCCGCATTTGTTTGTGATTGGTCATACATCTTCCAATTAGGCTCAGTCATTTCAGCCTTCACATCAAAATCGGACAATAAAACGGAATAATAGCCCGGATAAGCTACTTGATTTTCCTTTTTATACCCACTTTGATACTTTTTCCTTTCAGCATTACCGGAGAATGGGAGCATTAACAAATCACCCAAATCAGAACAACCGGTTCCACTTAAGCGGGTTTGTGAGAATCCGTTCAGAATAGAGTCTTTATATTGATATCCAGCTGTGTAGTCCCATGAACAATTTCCACTTTCCGGTCCGGCTTGAATTAAACCAAAAGGGAAACAAGCTCCCGGCATACAATGTCCATTGTCAGCCGCACCAACAAAAGGGTCAACAAAGTCGGAATAGTTGGTTGTTGTTGCTTTTTTTGAACATCCTCCAAGCAAAACAAGTATTCCCAGATAGATCGCTAATGTTTTCATTATTAAGATATTTAAATGTTTTCAAAAAATTCATTAATATATTATTTACTTAAAATCCCTGCTGAAGGTGGTGCAGCTTCCGGTGAAGAACCCCACGACCTGTTTGCCTTATTGCCCATTTCAAGTTCCAGAACAGCACCATCCATTATATCGGCGTGACTGAACCAGGATTTATCCCAAACCTTTCCATTAAGCTTTGCCGATTGGATATACTTGTTCTCTTCGGAGCAATTTTTCGCGATAATTCTGAACTCTTTCCCGTTGCCCAGTTTAATAACAGATTCAGTGAATACGGGGCTTCCTATATTATAAACAGGCAACCCGGGTGTTACCGGGTAAAATCCCATCTTGGAAAATACTACGAAAGCTGACATTCCTCCACCGTCTTCATCGCCGGGAACGCCCATTAAATCATTGCGGAACCATTCGTGGAGCAGCTTCCGGATTCGTTTCTGGGTTTTCCACGGTTCTCCGGCATAATTATACAAATACGGAATGTGAAATGCAGGTTCATTCGACATCGAGAATTGTCCCACATTTCCGGTCTGATCAGGAAGCTGTGCAAAAAAAGCAAATTTACTCTTGCCCAGCGGCTGCGAAAACATGGCATCGAGATTATGAACAAAAGATTCACGCCCGCCCATCAGGCTGATCAGGTCAGCAATGTTGTGTTGCACGTCCCAACGGTAAATCCAGCCATTGTTTTCGTCATAAGCTCCGCGCGCACCAAGGCCTCCGGAAAACACATAATCAAAAGGTTCAATGAATTTTCCATCCTTGTCTTTCGGGTGAAAGAACTTGGTTTCGGGATTGAACAAATTGCGATAATTGTACGAGCATTTCAGAAAATGTTTATAATCGTCGGTTTTCCCCAACTCTTTGGCAATTTGCGACAAGCACCATTCGTCATACGAAGTTCCGAGTGTTACAGCAACCGGCTGGCGGCGTTCAAACGAATTCACTTCCGGATAGGTTTCCTTTTCACCATCCTTCAAGGCAGGCATATATCCATGATCTTTGTAAAATTGATCCAGTTTTCCGGCTGGTTTTCCCGACCACGGCGCCAGTGTTTTTTCGGTAATCGCTCCCTTACAGGCTTTATAAGCTTTTTCAAGATCAAATCCTCTTAACCCTTTTTGATATGCGTCAATTACGGAGGCTACCGTATGGTTGCAGTTCATTGCATGTCCGTCGCCCATTATACCGGGAAAAGTAGGCATCCAGTAATGATCCGATTGTTCTGCCATCCTTATATATGAATTTAAAATATTCACTTCCATTTTTGGTTCCGTGAGCACCCGCAACGGATGCGCCGCACGGTAGGTATCCCATATCCAGTCATCTGTATAAAATGGAACACCGTTATCGTCATGTACCTTTCCGTCAAAACCGCTGAAATACCTTCCATCTTCAGAAATGCAGACAGGTCTCTCGTATGTCCGGTACAATGAAGTATAGAACACGGCCTTGTCAGCTTCTGATCCTCCTTCGATATGTATTTTTCCCAGAGCTTCGTTCCATATCCTGCGCCCTTCTTCCTGCAATGGCTTCAGATCGTACGATTTTATTTCGCGATCCATGTTCTTTTTTGCCTGATTTTCATCTATAAAAGAAATACCATACCTGATTCGCAAAATCGATGTTTTATCCCCAAAGCCAAGCACAATAGCTGCATCTTCTCCAGAGGCTTCAGTTTTCCCCATGTCTATCCTGCCGTTTTTTAATGCACCTGAAATTGCCGGTTTTGTTTCCGTTTCGAGCCAGATATATACTTTCGTATTACTATCCAAAATCTGATATCCCGCTATTGCATTACCGTTCCATTTCATGACTCCATTAGAGGAATTGACGACCAGATAAACAGGATTTCCCTGTACAAAATTCATTTCATACATGGCTGCCTGATGAGAAGGTGCAAATTGCACACCGATCTGTTGTTCATCAAGAAAAACCGAATACGAGTAGGGTGTTATCTTTTCGAGGTCATAACTGTATGAGATGACGGGTTTAATTCCCTCAACGTCTCCCTGAAAGGGACTTATATTGAATGCGAAACTCCCACGATGACTTGTTAATATTACCGGTAACCCCCGTAGCAGGCTGCCGGTGTAATCATCACGCCCGGGATATACGCGCAACATACTGTTGGGTAAATGAACGGTTGGATATGTTGGCACCAGCAGGTGGCTGATGTTCCCCATGTAAGGGTTGACGTAATCAACCGGTTCTACTATTTTAACATTTTTATAATTACAACCTGGAATTAAGGTAGCCATTACTGTCACACAAATTATTATCTTAAAAATTTTCATTTTTTTTGTTTTGTCTTTACTGTTTGTAAATAGTAATATAGAAGTGTACCCCTGTAGTAAAAATAAATGTACCCCTATAGAGATTCAAATATCTTTATAAAAAATCGATTTTCATAATATTCTTTATTTTATATTTTTATTAAAAATTAAAGTTTCTTTAGTTCGATAAGATTCACCATTCATATTTATCAAATAGGCATTATGCGTAAGTCTGTCAATCATAGCTCCGGCTAAAACAGGATCCCCAAAAATAGAGCCCCATTTTTCGAAAGCCAGATTAGTAGTAATGATTGTAGATTTCATTTCATCCCTAAG
>JAENWH010000499.1 GCA_016650135.1 Peptostreptococcaceae bacterium | reverse complement strand
CGTACAGCTTCAAGAAAGCTTGGGACGCAAATGAAGGCTACCGGGGAAGTCATGTCCATTGACAGGACTTTTGAAAGTGCATTACTAAAGGCAGTTACTTCATTAGAGGTTAAATGCGATGGACTCAGGGTCCCTTATGTGACAAATTTATCCACGCCAAAACTGATGAAAAAAATTGTTGATTGTGATGACGAGAGAATTTTCTGCCTGGCAGAGGCAATGCGAAGGGATAAAACCTTAGAGGAATTGCATCAGATCACCAAAATAGATCCTTGGTTCTTAAACAAAATAAAAGGGATTGTTGATATGGAGAATACCCTGAAGACTGAAGAACTTACAGCAGAATTTTTAAGAGAAGTTGAAGCAAGAGGATTTACGGATAGCGAGATACTGTCATTGTCGGGTGTTTCCAGAGAAGTCCTTCAGGATATGCGTATTTATCATGACATATTCCCTGTTTATAAGGTGGTGGATACCTGTGGCGGCGAATTTGATGCAGTAACTCCTTATTATTATTCATGTTTTGATCGGGAAGATGAGAGCAGGATTACAGACAAAAAGAAAATACTTGTAGTTGGTTCGGGTCCGATACGAATAGGACAAGGAATTGAATTTGATTATTGTTGTGTGCAGGGAGTCTGGGCTATTAAAGAACTGGGGTATGAAGCAATAATTATCAACAATAACCCTGAAACCGTAAGTACTGACTTTGATACTTCAGATAAACTTTATTTCGAAGCACTCCATATAGATGATGTAATGAACGTCATCAAGAAAGAAAGACCTCAAGGCGTAATACTCCAGTTTGGCGGGCAGACTTCCCTGAATCTGGCAGAAAAGTTGAATAGAAGAAGCATTAAAATACTTGGAACTTCCAACAAATATATTGATATTGCTGAGGACCGGGAGAAATTCATTGCGCTTCTTGAGGAACTTAAAATCCCTACCCCGGAGGGGGCAGCGGTAACCAATGAAGAGGAGGCTTTTCAAACAGTGGCACTCTTAGGTTATCCTGTTGTTGTCAGACCCTCTTTTGTTATAGGCGGCAGGGGAATGCAGGTTGTCTATGCAGATGATGAATTAAAGAAATATATGAAGGAAGCAGTTGCGATTTCAACGGAACACCCTATTCTTATAGACAAATACATTCAGGGCAAGGAAATAGAGGTTGATGCAATTGGTGACGGGGAAGATATTTTAATCCCAGGAATTATGGAACACATTGAAAGAACCGGTGTCCATTCAGGGGACAGCATTTCAGTATATCCTCCTTTTGATTTAAGTAAAAAGCTGGAAGAAAAATTAGTGAAATACACGCAGAAAATAGCAAAGGCGTTACACGTGGTCGGACTTGTGAACATTCAATATGCCTATGACGGCAAGGAACTTTATGTAATAGAAGTAAATCCAAGAGCATCAAGAACTGTACCAATCCTAAGCAAGGTTACAAGGGTTCCAATGATTAAACTTGCCGTCGCTGTAATGCTTGGTCAAAAACTGACCGACCTGGAATATGGAACAGGGTTATATAAGAGAGCTGAAAAATATGCAGTTAAAGTTCCGGTATTCTCCAATGCAAAACTTACTGATGTTGACGTTGCTCTCGGTCCTGAAATGAGATCCACTGGAGAGGTGCTGGGAATTGATGAAAATCTGGAAAAAGCCCTTTATAAAGGATTCCTTGCAGCAAACATGAATATACCTGTTGAAGGTGGTGTTTTTGTGGCGCTTAGGGATTCTGAAAAGAATGACCGAACAATCTCCACAATAAAGAAATACAAACATGCAGGCTTTATGGTCTATTCTTCAAAAGGCACGACTAATTTTCTGAAT
>JAENWH010000243.1 GCA_016650135.1 Peptostreptococcaceae bacterium | reverse complement strand
TCTCACCATACCGATTTAAGAGATATTGTCTGCGACGTGTAAGAGCGCCTCGACCTGATCCCACTATATAATAATTTCCCAGCTCAATAACTTCACTTTCGTTTCGGCTCTGTTGCTCCCTGTCCTACGCTTAAACCTAATATTGCCACTTCGGCTCCAAGGACTCGGTACACCTTATTAAGCTGATGAAAGAACAGATTACTCAGGTTGAAAATCAAATCAACCCTATTGTTGATTCTCTAAACAATCCAATCATGACCATACCGGGAATTTCATACCGAATGGGGACCATGTTTATCGCTGAAATCACCAGTTTCAATGACTTTGACTCGGCAGAAAAAATCCTTGCATTCGCTGATATGGAGCCATCTGTCTACCAGTCTGGGCAAATGACATCTACACATGCACAGATGGTCAAACGGGGCTCCAAATATCTGCGTTACGCTTTATTCAACGCTGCAAAGTATGTCTGTCATTGTGATCCAACATTTAACGCCTACCTTCAAAAGAAACGAGCAGAGGGCAAACCTTACAATGTAGCAGTTTCCCATGCTGCTAAAAAGTTGGTCTATTTATAATAAATATTAAATTTGTTGTTTGATTAAGCTCTTAACTTCAAATTCATATTATCAAAAGCATTCTGAATATTCAACTATACTATTGCTATAAAAAAGTACTAACTAACTGTTATTTTTTGTCGATTAGTATTAGTTCGGCGCTAAGCCCCTTGAGCGTTGATCTTACATTGATTGTATCCGTCGTGACAATCGTCTTGAATTCTATAGACGGGAATGCCCCCCAGCTGTTAATTGTGGCCTCTCTAATCGTTGATAATCCAGGTTCTTTTAACCCTTCATGGAATGCAATCAAGGCATTTTCTCTTGTCAGTTTATACCGGCTTACCTTAAACTCCCCTGAAATGCCAAATATCCTTACCAGAAATTCAGCTTCTTCTTCGAATTTTTTTGCTATTTCCAGAACACGTTCCCGCTGACCGTTTTGCAATATGTCTTTTTTCATTTTTCCATTAATATTATATAAAAGAATACTGATATTCTCTGGTTTTGATTTAATTCTGGAGATGGCACTGACCGTATAATTCTCTCCTGTTAACAAAACATTTTCTTTTAATCCCTTAAATAAATTATATGGCCTTGCGACAGGTTTCATCGCTTGCATCTGCATTAATTCATCCAAAAGCGCCGCAGTTTTATATTCTCCACCATTATATTCTCCAATAGTGATATCAAGAATGACAGGCTCAGGTCTTTTACTCTTTAAATAATCGCTGTAAACGCCTTTTACCTGGCTTCTTATTGCATCTTCTATTTCTGCTGGTGTACACCAGACATATCTAGCATGTATTTCTCTGCTGCTTACCCGATTAGTAAACTTCTTCCTGTATTCCATCGGATGCATGCCAAACCAGGTCTTAAAGTGTTTAATATAATATCTTACAGCAGAAAATCCCATTTCTTCTGATATTACCCCAATTTTTTTATTACTTCCAAGTACAAGCTTTTCTGATTCTTCAACTCTTATAAAACTAAGCAAATCTTGAAAGTTTAATTCAGACGCTTCCTTTATAACATGTGACAGGTAATAGATGCTCAGGTGTTCCATGTTTGCTATTTCATTCAATGTAAGCTTTCTTGTGTAGTTTTCATACATATAATCTGTAATTCTATTCATTCTGCCGGCAAGAATTTTATTACCCCTGTTTTTATCACCGTTAATAAATTTACCATCTTCCATTAAAAAATACTGGAAATCTGAAAATAGCGCTGAGAATAAATTATGTGCCGTTTCAATTACTTTATGCTCATACCCATATCCCTTTTGTAATACTTCCATCATTATTGTTGCCAGAAGGTTTCTAAGGATTTCCAGACTTTCATCCTCTGGATCATGCATATCCGTAACAAAAAAACTATTTTTCAGATTTTTATAATATTCAGAAAAATATTCCAGGTCAAACTGAAGCATCATTACCATATTATCTTCGCTTGTTTTCGTAAAACTGTGGATTTCTCTGGCATTAAGTATAAAAATGTCTCCCTGCTTTAATGTATAATTATAATAACCATTTTTCAATCCTATTGTCCCTTGTAAAACGTACACAACTTCCATGTCGTCATGGAAATGTATAGGATATTCGTCTATATGGGCAACAATAACATTAACCGGGAGATCTTCCTTATAAATATTTTTTTCTTTTAGCATTAACTTGTCCTCCTTATTTTCATAAAAATCAATTCCATTTGCCCGGCATTATGTCAACCTTTGTTCTCGCTCTGTAGAATTTTTTCAACAGGTTAAAAAGTCCTTATTTTTAAGGGTTTAAACAATTTTCCACACAAGTTTCAAAATTGTATACAAACTTATCCACCTATGCCTGTGGATAAGTTTATAACGGCAAATCCCTTTGTTTTCAACAGTATTCTTACTTTATCCAAAGTTATCCAACAGACTTATCCACAAGTTGTTCCTTATTTATTTTTACCCTTAGGATATGCCATTATAACCATTTTTTTACATTGCGTTTGAATTTATATATTACACGATTAGACAAAATCCTTGCAAATGCTCGTTATTTCATAACTTGCATTATTTATGCCAAATCCATATTTTTATGGGGTCTTTATTTTAACCGCAAACTAGTACTTTTTTATTATATAACAAAACATATATTTTGTGTTATAATATTTTCATTATATTAAAGGAGCTATATTTATGAAAACGGTTAATATGAATACGAGTAATATCAATACGGTTAATATCAATACTGTTAATACCAGTACAATTAAATTGTTTCGAGAAGATGTATACATGAAGAAATTTACAGCAACGGTTATTAATATGGGTCGTGAAAATGAGAAAAATGTAATCGTATTAGACCAAACGGCATTTTTCCCTACCGGCGGCGGCCAAAGCAACGATTTGGGAACAATCAACGGGTTCCCCGTTTTAGATGTTTATGAGAAAAGCGGTGTCATTTTCCATATAGTTTCCGACTCGACAAATTTTAACGCAGGTGATGTGGTAAACTGCGAAATCAATTGGCCACGCAGGTTCAGGAATATGCAAAGACATTGTGGGGAACATATTCTGTCTGGCATGTTTTTCAAGGAATATGGTGGGGTCAACCGGGGTTTTCATATGGGTGATGAATACATGACCATAGATATCAATCTTGAAGGAAATTCTGATTTTACGGAAATAAACTGGGATATGGCTAAAAATATAGAGAATTTATCAAACAAGGTTATATGGGAAAACGCGCCTGTTATAACAAGGTGCTTTGAAACCCGGGAAGAGACTTCAAAATTACCGCTGCGAAAAGCTTTGACAGTGGAAGAAGACATTATAGTAGTTTGCATCGGAAATGTCGAAAATCCATCGGATTGTGTTGCCTGTTGCGGTACACATCCTGCTTTTGCAGGTGAGGTCGGTTTAATTAAAATCCTCAAGGTAGAAATCAATAAGGGAATGTACAGAATACATTTCAAGGCTGGAGAAGAAGCATTATTGGATTATCAGGAGAAACACGAAATAATAACCAAACTGAACAGCAAATTCTCCGCCAATACTTTTGATCTTTTAGAAAAACTTCTTATCCAAGAAGAAAAAAACAAAGCGTTCAGGGTACAGTTGAACATTTTCAGGCAATTGCTGCTTAAAGAAAGAATAACAGAAACTGAAAACGCCTTAGCTGCTTCAGATGGTATCATCGTGATAAGTTTCGAGGCTCTCAAGGTGGATGATCTTTTGCAGATTGGACGTTCTGTCACAGACAAGATTTCTAAGTTACTTTTAATTATTTCTTATGACGAGGCTACAATTCTTTTTTTCTCAAATGGCAAAACCGTCAACTGCGGTAAATTGGTAAAAGAAACCGCTCACATTTATAACAGAAAAGGTGGCGGAAACGATACTCAGGCAAGAGCCATCCTGCCAAAGTCTGAAAACATACCTACATATATTGATTTAATCGAAAAACATTTAAG